>DAISHP010000160.1:0-5141 GCA_036822475.1 Bacillota bacterium | reverse complement strand
TGGCTGAGTTGCCTTGGAAATTATCGGGAACAACCCACTTTTACTTGACAGTATCAAATCCGTATCCCTTCTTGACTTAAGTATATACTTTAGAGTATACTTAAGTAAAACTATGTTTATGATCCGGAGGGAGATTAAGGTGGAATTTGCCACAAGCAAAGAACTGCGGTTGCGCGCCGGGGAGATCCTGGCCAGGGTTAGAGCCGGCGGACGTTTCATCATTACCTACCGGGGTAAGCCCGTGGCGCTGTTGGTTCCAGTGGAAAAAGAAGAGGCCGGGTTTTCCCCCCGCCCTTACGCTGAAGCGTGGGCGGATATTGAACAGGCGTTGGAAAATTCCGCGCCGTACTACCCAGGCTGGCGGGAAGCACTTCGGGAAAGCAGGCGGCAGAAATGATCTTTTTGGACTCCGATCTATTTTTGATCGACTTGCGCTACCGGCGCGACCAAAAATATAACGAAAACGCCGCCTTTTTGTCCCGCCTGAAGGAGAGCCGGCTCCTGGCCGTTACCTCGCTGTTTAATCTCCTTAGAGGTTTGCGGCGTCCTCTCTTTTAATTTAAATGAACAGCAGTTAGGGGACCTCTACTGCCATTTCCCGGACCACTACAACCTGAAAATTTACCCGGAAGCAAAACAAAGGACTTCCTTGCCCCGCCTCCCGGTGGAAAAAATTCTGCAGGTTATGCGTAAGAGGGCAAGTTTTGGGGATGCCCTGATTATCTGCACCGTCTTGGAGCTTGGTCCGGCGGTTTCGCATTTCGTCAGCTGGAACGCCAGGCATTTCGTTCCGCATCTCCCCATGCCTGCGCTAACTCCGCAGGAAGCTCTGCATGCCGGTATTCTGGTCTAACAATTCTTTCCATCGTCTTTCTTGCTCTAGGTTGAACGGGCCACTCCATTTTAATTTTCGCAGGAAGGTACTGTGTACTTTCATGGCGAATTCCTGGGGGAATTTCCCACCACCACGTGCCGGTCGGATTCGATCCGGTGGTTGAAACTGGCCACGGTGACCAGGGACACGGGAAATTTCGCCGCCTGACGGCAAATTTCCAGCACTCTTTTCGGGATGGCATCGGCGTCGATAATAATTTTCATTTTGCAAAAACTCGCCGATATGATTTCGTTTCCGGAGGCATTAATTTTCTTCTCTCCCAAAATACCCTGAAACTCGCCGCGGGAAAAGAGCCGGAGGAACAAGAGTTAAAACGCTTCTCCCGCCAGTGGGTAAACGAGCTCTGGCAGACCGACATCATGTACAGGCCTTAGCTGCAGGTAGGCAAAGCCAAAAGGCAAGCGTATCTGCTGGCTTTTATTTTCCTGACCCCCCCGGGGATTATCAATTTGATTGTTTTTTCACTTCCAAAAACAAATTTATGCCGAGCGCTTCCCGCTCAACGGTAATGTTTCTTTCAGGGATACCGGCCCTTTTGCATATTTCAACCATATCTTTTTCCGTGCGGTAATTTAAAAACCACGCCAGGCACCATTCCATCTGGTTTTTGTTTGGATTATCGGGGTGAAAGTTACCGATGACGATCCGCCCCCCGTCTTCCAGCCATTGCCACATACGTCCGATGAGTGCCGCCGCCAGCCGATCGTTGAGGTAATCAAAAAGGCCCGCCGACCAGATCAAAGTATACTTCTGCTGCGGCCGGAACCTGAAAACGTTCCTGGTCTCCCACCTGACCGCAAACCTGGTTTTTAAATCACCAATTAATTCTTGCGCAAAAGCTATTGCCTTCTGTTCCTGATCTACGCAATGAAAAGAGTAATTCAGAGAAGGGGACGGGAGCAATAATTGCATGGCTTCCAGGACATCGCGCGCGGAACCGCAGCCCAGGTTCAAGACAGATACTTTGCTGTTTTGCATTTGCAATATTTTTTTGATAAAGAATTCCTTGCGGTTTCTTACCGCCTGGGCTGCCGGCTGCCTTAAAAACATTTTGTCCCACAACATTCCTTTTTTATCTGGACTTAATTTGTTTATATAAATCCAATCAATTAAAAGATAATCGCCGGGGTACCCAAACGGTTTTTGGCGGGCTTGCTTTATGATGAGGCTGCTTTCAACTTCGTTGCCGCACAGCTCAAAGCAGGCCTTCATTAACTCCGGACGCCGGGAAGGGACGGCCAGTGAAATCTCATTAATCCGCTCCAGGCGTTGCCGGCACTCTTCGTCAAAAGCCTTTTCCTCCCGGGTCTGGATGGAAGGAAGAAAGTTTCGAAAAGCCCTGATTTCTTCCAGTGCCAGGTCGAAGCTATTTATTTTCATCACCCCCCTGTTATGTTCGACAACACTTGCCAGGTTTCCTTTTTTTATAAAAATTTTTTTGGCAAGAGAGGAATTTTTTATTTTTGTTAGAATTATACCATTAATAATATAATAAAGCTGGGGTAAAACAAAGTGGGTTACTTTCAGTTGTGTGCCCTGGGCGGGTTTTTGATTGCCGGGGGAACGGGAATTTTTGTCTGCCTGAAGAGGAAAGACGCTTTGGGAAAAGTGCTTTCCTTGCTTTTAATAAGCTCGGCAATCTGGAGCCTGGGATTGTTTTTAATGATTACTCCCGCCAGCCTAAAGGCAGCGCGGGTGGGCGCTTTTTTGCACGGAGCGGCTGCTGCTATTCCCGCCTTTTATTTGCATTTTGTGGTTATGCTCATTAACCGCCAGAAGAAAATAGTCAAAATTGCTTACGCGGCGGGCTTTTTAATCCTGATCTTTGTCCCCTCGACATTTTTTGTCGAACGCCTGGTTCCAAAGGGCGGTTTTAACTTTTATCCGGAGCCGGGTATTGTTTATCATTTATTTACCATTAACTTTTGGGTCTGGGTACTCTGGGCTTTAAAGCTTTTATGGTCTGAATATAAAAGGAGTCCCGCCGCAAAAGCGATTCAGCTTAAATATATCATCCTGGCGAGCTTGATGGGTTTTATCGGCGGCGGTTCTGCCTTCTTTCTCGATTATAATCTACCCGTTCCCCCTTACCCTTTAATATTGTTTACACTTCATCCCCTTATCCTGGCTTATGCCTTGATCCGTTACCACCTCGTGGACATTAACATTGTCATGCGAAGAACAACCCTGTTATTATGCGGGATCTTTATTCCCGTCGCCGGTATCTTCGTGGTGCTTTATGTGCTGCAGATGAGGCTGGCGAAAAGTCCCGGTTCTTCCTGGTGGTTATTAACCAATATCTGTGTGGCATTATTGACTTTCTGGGTGTTCTGGTTTACAACGTATATTACCCGGCAGGCTGAAAAAAGACTTTATCCAGCGCTGAAAATGCATTGCCGGTTTCGAGAATATTTAGAAGATATTTCAAAAATGCGGACGATTGATGAACTGCTCGATTTTGTCTTGCGAAGCATCTTTTCCTTCGAAAAAAGCGAAGTTTGCGCTGTTGCCGTGAAGGTGAGAAAGAATATCATCCTTAAGGAATTGATTGACCGGGTTGAGTTTTACAAAATTGTAAACGTCATCGGTTCCTCTGCCGGCACCGTTGATTTGAAAGAAAGAGTGATCGAGCAAAGGACGCCCTTGATTGAATATATAATGAAAAGAAAGAATTTCATAGAAAAGGGTTATTTACTTCACCTCCTGAAACAAAATATTTCTTTGGAGGATAAAAAGAGGTACCGGAGTGTTGTTGAACAGCTGAACGAACTCAAGGCAGAACTCGTTGTTCCGGTTTATTTTGGAGAAAATTTAATCAGTTTATTCTTTTTTGGGCAGAAGCCGGATGAAACCAGGTTTTCCCTGGAAGAAATAGACCTGATCGTCACTTT
Organism: Bacillota bacterium; assembly: GCA_036822475.1. Classification (GTDB taxonomy): domain Bacteria; phylum Bacillota; class Desulfotomaculia; order Desulfotomaculales; family Nap2-2B; genus JAIMBK01. Next base: position 1,355 of record DAISHP010000160.1, on the reverse strand, counting down.
TATTAACCAGGCAGCAAAGCCAATCGCCGAGTTCATGACTTACGAAGAAAACATAAGGCTCATCCTCGCTGCTTGCCGGGCCACTCTGGCCGCCCTGGAAGAAAAGGATCATTATACGAGAGGGCACTGCGAGAGAGTGAAAGAGTATTGTCTGCTATTGGCCGGGGATGAGAGTGTAGGCAGGAGATTAAAAGAAATACCGGACGGTCTTAGGGGCCTGGAATTGGCGGCGGAGTTACACGATATTGGTAAAATCGGTATCCCCGATGCAATTTTAAACAAGCCGGGGCGGCTGGAAGAAAAAGAATTTGATGTGATCAAAATGCATCCGCAAAAAGCAGTCCAGATTTTGGGAGAGTTAGGCGCCTGGTTAAGCGAAAATGTTATTTACGGTATTTTGCATCACCAGGAAAATTATGATGGAACAGGTTATCCCTTCGGGTTAAAGGGGGAGCGAATCCATCCTTACGCTCAAATTATCCGGGTCGCCGACACAATTGACGCCATGACTTCCAAACGCCCCTATCGCCCTGCCTTGCCCATGGAAAGAGCCGTTGAAGAAATAAAGGCCAATGCCGGCACGTTGTATTCCCCCTTTGTTGTGGAGGCAATGATAAATTTATATAACCAGGGAAAGCTGATTGCCCTGGTTTCTCAACGGCGGTTGATGAAATCAGTCGTTGGATAATCCGATTGATGATATTTTTTAGCAGAAGTTTGATTTCTCACGAAATTGTGTTATAATTTACAAAATTAAAGTGGAGGTTGATTTTAATGGCCAGGCTTTTGTCGTTCTTGTCCATCATCCTTGCGGCGGGAACTGTTGTGTTTTTTGTGGGCCTCTTTCTGGCCGGATCTACACCAGCCGGAGGTAATGGAGCTCTGCCCGAAACAGTAAAACCTGCGGATTTACTGAGAGAAATCGGTACTGTTTCCGGGCAACGGGAGGTGAAAACTGTTGTCGACGGGGGAGTGGTTTACAAGGTGGTTACTTTTCAAGAGCAAGAGGCCGGAAAAGAAGTAAGAGTTTACCTCCGCGGGGGGGACAAATTGCCGGCGCGTGTTGAGGCCGTTAACGCAAACACCGTAACTTATGAAAACTTTTATCTTGATGACCAGCTTGTAAATCCCTATGACCTGATGTTCTGGCTGGAAAATCTGGTTAAAAAAATGTAGTTGTTCAGTTTTTTCTTATGCTGAGGAGTTCCCCATGAGAACGTTCGTTCCTGCCATTAATAATGAAAATCTATTTTCTGAGGAGTTGCCCATGGGGAACGTTCGTTCCCACCATTAATAATGAAAATGAGGCGCTCAGACAGGCATTTCCCCTTTGTGCCTTTGTGCCTGTTGCCTTT
>DAISHP010000159.1:3635-5175 GCA_036822475.1 Bacillota bacterium | reverse complement strand
CCGGCACCGGGCCCAGGGGTCCCATCACTCTTTGGATCATATACTTTAAAGTTGCCATGGTTTTCGTCACCCGGCTCATGCGCTCTCAGTACCCTTCTTGGCATTTGCGAAACCCCCCTTGAGTTTTATATTTTCAATCCTGTAACTGATCGAATAGCGGATCCTGTCCACCTCGCAAAGATATCCCCTGAGCTTTACCTGGAGGTCCTTCAGAAGCGCTTCTTTATGGCTTAATAGCCTGTTTTTGGCCGCCTCCTTTACTTCCAAGTCTGCCTTTATCTTTTTTATCTCTTCTTCAATGAGAACCAGGTCTGTATCTATCCCTTCTGTTTCGCACCTTACGAAATCTTCCTCCGCGCTCAGTTCCTCCCTGGCTGCCAAAATCCGGTTGAGCTGCATGCTGCATATCTGCTTATTTATTTCCTGGGAAAACCCGAAATCGACATCTATCACCGTAACTAAAACATCTTCCTTCAGCTCATGAATAAATAAGATATTGTCCTTTAGGGCGTAGGCAATTAATTTATTGGCATCCTCCTCTCGAAAGAATTCCACCGCTTGTTTTCTTGCCTCTAAAATTTCATTGTCCACATCCCTGGCATCAGGGTTTATCCGCTCCAGCCAGCGCTGCCTGGCGTGCTCACTTATTTTCACCCGTACCCCTCCTTACCAGCTTTAAGTTGGCTGCTTTTCTGATGGCATAATGGCTTCTCCCGTACTGGATATATACCTTCCCATTGGCCAGGACTTTCAAAACCATTGCCTCTTTGCCCTTAAACATCCCGTATAGGGGAACAACAATATCTCCTCTTTTAAACACGGCCATCACCCTAACTCATGTAAAGTCTTCGGATCAATTCCTTCTTGCGCTCCAGTCCCTCCCCGAAACATTTTTGCCTTTGCAATACATACTTCGGCCAAAGGTTTGCCACCCGCGCCAGGTGGTCCACTTTGTCTCCCCAGAACTTGTGCCAGAAAGCCCAATCTATACAAGCCTTCCATTCCTCCACGGACGGGGCATTTTCCCCGTCCAGCATCGTTCTGGCTACCGATAGGTTCCGCAGGTGCCAGTCCCGGGGGAGTTTTAAAACCCCCCGGGATTCAAGCTTTTTCCGCAGATACTCCACCAGCGCCTTTTCTTCTTCTGTGTACGGCTTTTTCATCACCATCTGCCCCTTGCTCACCGGCCGGCCGATTGATCGTCTTCCACCAGCCAGGGTCATAGATAACCTTGCCGTCTTTATCGAACCGGTAATCCAGGCCGCCCAGACCCCAGGGCGGGTTATAGTTTTTGTTTACAAAGTCCTCCAAAAGCGACCCGTCCTTTCGCATTTACCGCACCAGGCTGATTGACTATTATCCGCCCGGCAGAGCTGATTCCACGCCCACACTTCCGAATCCTGATTAAAAATCTCCCAAAACTTATACAACTTTTCTCACGGCAACCACCACCGGGCGGCCAGGACCGCCGCCATGAGATAACCAGCAATAAAGCTGATTACCACCAGAGCCACCATTTCCCCGGGGGTTGTCCGCCGAA
>DAISHP010000159.1:0-3535 GCA_036822475.1 Bacillota bacterium | reverse complement strand
GCAATAAAGCTGATTACCACCAGAGCCACCATTTCCCCGGGGGTTGTCCGCCGAACAAGCCGCCTCACGGCCTACACCTCCTGCAACTTTTCCCTGTTCACTTCATACCAGAACAGGTCCTCGACCTTCTTTTTGACCCCCAGGGCGGCCAGGGTCGCGTCATCGTATTTCTTCAGTTCATCCCGGCTTACATCTTCTTTGACGATAATGCAGTCATGCATGCCTTTTGCCTTCAGCGCCTGCAACAAGGCTTTAACATTACGTAAAATGATTCTGGTTGACTGGCGAAAGCCCAGCCGGCCAAAATTCAGCTCGCGGGATTTTTTATCGCCCAGATCGCCCCGGTTCTTCTCTGCAAACTTAGCAATGGCCTTTTCTAAAACTTCCCGCCTTTCCTGCAGCGGCAGGGCATCTTGGGTAAACAACTCTTTCGCCGCCATTATGTTCAGGTTTAACTCTTTTTCCATTTCTTGCAACTTAAGCTCAATATACCCGATTTCCCGCAGGGCATTGTCCACGTCGGACCAGTCCGCCAACTCAATTAGGCTTTCCTCAAGCTTCATTGCTTTTGCCATGAGCCATCCCCCTCCTGGCTAACTTAAAAAGGTAATTCAACCTCCGCCTGGCTGCCTCAAATTCAAGGACCGCCGCGTCGATCAGGTCAACATCATCCGCATAGTCTAGCTTCTGCTGCGCCGCCTCCAGAGCCCGCAGCCCCATTTCAATTTCAGCTAAGCTTACTGGTTGCACTTGCACCCCTCCCGGTCAAGAATCCGGTTCAGCACCGCCGCAAACTCCCCCCAGGTCAACGGAGCGCCGGGGTCGTGGTAATTGGCGAGCAAGCCGCGCTCTTTTAACCTTCTTACTTCCCCCGCCGGGTCCCAAACGCTCTTCTGCTTTAAAGCCAGCGCGCTGGCAATCCCCCCGGCAATAACATCCGCCAAATCATCCAAAAACCTTGGGATTTTTAAAAAAGAGGCATCAACAGGATTATCAATGAAAAGATTTTCCAGTAAGACCGCCGGCATTTTCGTATACCTGAGCACGTAGAAGCGGGCCAATTTCTGCCCCCGGTCGGGCAGCTGCAGAAGATGATCGATAGATACTTTAAACGGTATTGCTTCTGCTGGATATTCTGCCTGTCTGGTGGCGCCCGCCACCCCCAGGGGACCAAGCAGGGTCATGACTTTCCGGTGGATGATCTCCTGGTAAGCCCTACTATGGGTTGCTCCAGGGAAAACGTAACTTTCAAACCCGGTTCCGCCCCCGGCGTTCACGTGCAGCGAGCAGAAGAAATCCGCCTTTGCATTGTTCGCTGCGGTGACGCGCTCCCAAAGCTCAACGGTTACATCTTCCACCCTGGTCAGTTGCACGTCCGCTTCATACTTTGATAACTTGTCACGCACCAGCTTTGCCAACTTCAACGTGATGTCTTTTTCCTGCAACCCGTTCCCGCAGGCCCCGGGGTCCCGCCCCCCGTGCCCGGGATCGATGACGATCAACATTTCTCTTCACCTCCAGCGGATTTCATCAGCTCTTCCTCGTAGAGCTCGCCGGCGCAGAACTGGCAGTAAACCTTGTCTCCGTCCACCCGAGCCCCTAAAGAAAGTTCCTTTTTTCCCACCATGTAGGAACACTTCCGACAGGGGACCTCCCACCCGTCCGCAATCAACAACTCCGCCGGCACCCGTCCCCGGTCGGCGTACTGGTCGTACTTCTTCGCCCGCCGGACCACCGGGTCGGAATAGAGCGGGGCGCAATTTCCTCCCTCTTCGCCGTAAAACGCCTCCAGGGCTTCATTTTTCCGGGGAGCGAAGACCACTACGCTCCCCACTTGGTCGCTGACAATCCATGCCTTGTTTACCAAACCTTTTCTCCCCTTCGTTTCCTCCTTACCGGCAGCGCATCCATCACCGCCTGCACCCTTTCCTCAAGCGCACCGCCAACAGTTACTTTCTCCCGGACAGAAGAAGTCAAAGCGAAAAGGTTTCTGGTTAAATAGTCAACCCATCGCTGGAAATTTGGATCCGGATCCCGGAACCCGTCCACGGTCAGTTCAAATTCGATGGGTACGTAAACCAAAAGATCGTACTTTGCGGCCATACACAAATCCATATACGACTGATCATCCCCCAGCTCGTAAGCAAACCAGTACGCCAGCAGATCCAGCGCAGACCGGTCGGAAACAAAACCACTTTTATTCTGCGCCTCCTCTGCCAGCTGCTGGACCAGCGTGGCATATTGGAAGAGGGTTGCTTTCGCCTTGTCCCGGCGCAATTCCGCCGCGTGCGTAACACCAGTCAAAGCCGCCGCTTTGCGCGCCCGGTCGGTAATCAGTGGCAAATCAAGCCTTTCCGACAGCGCCCTGGCCAGAGTGGTCTTGCCTACGCCGTGGGCGCCAGTTAAAGCTATGCGCATACCATTTCGCTCCTTTATTCATTGAAACTCAAAAGAATTTGGTCAAGTTCGGCCACCAGGTCCTCATCGATCTTTTCTCCCCGGGTCACTTCCAGTAACCTCCCTACGGCCTTTGCCAACCGCCGGATGCCCCTTTTGCGCCCCACTTCAACAAGCATCTTCTTCGCCCCAGGGGTCAAATTTACCCGCGCCAGGTATCGTTCAGCCTCTTCCGCCGAAAGCCCCCGCAGTTTGACGTAAACCCCCACCCGGTCCTTGATCCGGGCCAGCTCCGGCCGGTCCTCCGCCATCTCCATAATCCGCTGGGCCAGGGTCTGGTTGCCGCAAAGCACCACGCCCACGGTCCGGGCCTTGTCGTAGATCCCCCGCAGCGCTTCCAGCAAGCTTGTCCTTTTGAGCATATCCGCCTCGTCATAAAGCAAAAGGCGCGGCCTATTTTGTAATTCCCGGACAATTCTGCGGGCGATGGCGGCGGCGCTCCCCCAGGCCGGAATCCCCAGCGCTTCCGCCGTATCGATTAAAACGCTTTTTACTGTGCTCATTTCATCGCAGGTCACCAGCACCGCTTCCGGGTTGCTTTGCAGGTACTTTTCCAGGCTTCTTGTTTTCCCCGTTCCCGGGGCGCCGATCACGATCCCAAATTCCCGGTGGCGGGCGCTCATCTCGCACACCCCAACCACCCGGCGGTAATCGTCTGTCTCAATAAAGCCAATTTCCGCTGGATCGGTAATAAAATCAATCTGCTGCGGCCCGGCTTCCTCCGCGTCCTCTTCCCAATAGTTAATGCTTTTCAGGTACTCCCGAACCTTTTTCCGAAATTCTTCCCTTTCCGGGCTCACGTTGCGCGCGTACAAAGAAACCGCCGTCCGCGATTTGCCAATGGCGCGCGCCACGTCTTCCTGCTTTGCCCCCTCCTCGTAAAGGAGCTTCCACAAAAGCCTTCTTTCTTTGGACCAGTCCGGCCCCGGCATCACCTTGGCGTTATTCATTTCCAGAACTTCAGCCATTCCGTAATCCTCCTTTTAAAATTACTTGTTTCCGGCGTTCCGGATATACTCGTCAAACCTGCTCCGGGCGGCCGCCGGCCCTGCTTTCGGCCCTTCCGGCCGGGTTTTCG
>DAISHP010000158.1:0-5218 GCA_036822475.1 Bacillota bacterium | reverse complement strand
CACATAAATGAGAATCCAAATAATCTGCCGGAAGGCCAAATAACGGACGGCTTTCCTGTAGATGGGGCTATATTATACATGGACACTTAATTATGTGGAGCTGTACTAAAGCACAAGAAGTACCGGAAGGGCTGACTTTGTGCCTTTGTGCCTGGAAAACTTTGTGCCTGAATTATAAGGGAGAGCGGCGCCCTTGCTGAACTACGAACAGATAACGGCTTTTTTACTCGTTTTTACGCGGGTAAGCACCTTTTTGGCGGCCGGCCCCCTTTTCTGGCTGCCCAACCTGCCCCGACCGGCCAAGGCCGGACTGGCGTTTATGCTTGCCGTCGTGCTTTTTCCGGTGGTGCAGGTGCCGGCCCTGGATTTTTCGGGAGGCTTATTGGCTTTAGGCCTGGCTGCCGCCCGGGAAGCCTGCGTGGGCCTGCTGCTCGGGTTCGTGTGCAGCCTGGTTATGCACAGCCTGACCATTGCGGGGCAGCTGATGGACATTCAGATGGGCTTTTTCATGTCCTATATCTTCGACCCCACCACTGGCGCGCAGGCGACCATTGCGTCCAGATTTCTTTACCTGTTGGGCATGGTGCTCTTCTTTACCCTGGACGGCCACCACGCCCTGCTGGCGGGGCTGGCCCGCAGCTTTGAGCTGGTGCCGGTGCTCGGCGCCACGCTAAAAGGCGCCGCGGCGCTGTCGCTAATCCGCATTTTTGCGCAAATGATCGCCCTGGCGGTGCAGATCGCCGCACCGGTCATCGCGGTGATGCTGATCATCGATCTCTGCCTGGGCATCCTGGGCCGCACATCGCCGGAAATGAATATTTTCATGCTGGGTTTTCCGGTCAAGGTGGGGCTCGGGATTTTGATCCTGAGTGTGCTGGTGCCCTTAATGGGGGTGGTGTTCCGCTCCCTGGTAAACCTTCTGGAGCGCAACTTGCTGGTAATCATGAAAGGGTTGGCTTGAACTAATGGCTTTTTCCGACCAGGCACAGCAAAAAACGGAAGCGCCGACACCAAGGCGTTTGCAGGAAGCCAGGCGTAAAGGGCAGGTGGCGAAAAGCCGCGATTTCTCGGCGGCGGTTGTGTTCATGGCGGCCGTGCTTTTCAGTTACCTGCTGCTGCCTAAAGCCCTGACCGGCTGGGAGCGCCAGCTGAACTGGTATTTCAGCAATTGCCTGCACTTTCCGGTAAACGAGGACGGCCTGATCGGAATCTTTTTTGATTCCCTGCGGTTAATGAGCTGGATGTTTTTGCCTTTTCTTTTGCTTCTGGTAGGGGTGTCCCTGGCCGTGCACCTGTTCCAGACGGGTTTTGTCTTTGCCCCGGACATTATTAATCCTTCCCTCGAAAGGCTTAACCCCGTCAACGGCTTAAGGCGCATTTTCAGCCTGCGCAGCCTGGTGGAACTGGTGAAAAGCATTTTTAAAGTGGCCGTCGTGGCTGCGGTCAGTTTTTATGTCGTCAGGGCGCATTTGCCAGTGCTGCTGCTGGTTTTCAACCGGGCGCCGGGCGCGGCCTTCGGGACGGTGACCAAAACCCTTTTGGACGTGGCGGCGGCGGCCGGCGGCGCCTACCTGGCCCTTTCCCTGGGGGATCTTCTTTACCAGCGCTGGGAGCATCTCCGGGGCCTGCGGATGACCAAGCAGGAGGTTAAGGAAGAGCTGAAACACACGGAAGGCGACCCGCTGGTGAAATCCTGGCAGCGCCGCCGGCAGCGGCAGATTGCTCTAAATCTCATTCGCGCCGAAGTGCCGCGGGCGACAGTGGTGGTGACCAACCCCGTCCGCCTGGCCGTGGCCCTCCGTTACGAAGAAAAGGAAACGGAAGCCCCCGTGGTCACCGCCAAGGGCGCGGGCGACCTGGCCCGGCAAATCAGAACAATTGCGGTGGAAAACAACGTCCCGGTGGTGGCCAACCCGGAAGTGGCCCGCGTCCTTTACCACCAGGTGGAAATCGGCCAGCAGATCCCGGTGGCGCTCTACCAGGCCGTGGCGGAGATCCTTGCTTTTGTTTACAGGTTGAAGGGGAAGGGACAGAGGCACTAAGGCACTAAGGCACTAAGGCACAGAGGGACAAAGGAAAAAGGTTTCGAAATGAAAAGTTATAGAGATTTGGTTGTATGGCAAAAAGCCATGCATATTGTAACAAAAGTTTATAAGATTACCTTAAAGTTTCCAAAAGATGAGAATTATATTCTTGGTTCACAGTTAAGACGCAGTGCTATATCGATACCATGCAATATTGCCGAAGGATGTGGCCGCAATTCTACCAAGATTATCTTCGTTTATTGAAAATATCCATGGGGTCCGTTTATGAACTGCAAACATCTCTTGAGATCGCCAAAAATCTAAATTTTATTAACGAAGATACATATAAAGTTATATTCGAAAATACAAGAGAGATTGAACGTATGCTCAGCGGCCTCATTAAAAAACTAAACAAATAAAAACTTTGTGCCTTTGTGCCTATAAACATGAAAGGAGTATTCCATCGACAATGCCGTCCCCAATCCAGGCGCAACTCCGCAAACGCTTGCGCACGAATACCGACCTGGCCATCGCGGGCCTGATCGTGGGGATTATCCTCATGATCATCATCCCCATGCCCCCGCAGGCGCTGGACGTCCTGCTTTCCGTCAGCATCACCTTAAGCCTGGTGATCCTTTTGATCACCATGTTTACCACCGAGCCGCTGCAGTTTTCCGTCTTTCCGTCCCTTTTACTGGTGACCACCCTTTACCGGCTGGCCCTGAACATCTCCTCCACCCGCCTGGTCCTCGGCCAGGCCTACGCCGGCAAGGTGATCGATGCCTTCGGGCACGTCGTGGTCGGCGGCAATTACATTGTCGGTTTCATTGTCTTCATCATCATCACCGTCATCCAGTTCGTGGTCATCACCAGCGGCGCCGGCCGGGTGGCCGAAGTGGCAGCCCGTTTTACCCTGGACGCCATGCCCGGAAAGCAGATGAGCATCGACGCCGAATTTAACGCCGGGCTGATCAGCGAGCCGGAGGCCCGGGAAAAAAGGCGTCGCCTGCAGCGGGAGGCGGATTTCTTCGGCGCTATGGACGGCGCCAGCAAGTTCGTGCGGGGCGACGCTATCGCCGGGGTGATCATCACCCTGGTCAACATCATCGGCGGCCTGGCCATCGGCGTCTTGCAAAAAGGGATGCCGGTGGCGGAAGCCGTGCAGACCTACACCATTTTAACCATCGGCGACGGGCTGGTGGCACAAGTTCCCGCCGTGCTGATTTCCACCGCCGCCGGCATCCTGGTCACGCGGGCTACTTCCGATGCCAATTTCGGCACGGAGCTGTCCCGCCAGTTTACCGCCTTTCCCAAAATCCTTTACCTGGTGGCGGGGATTTTATTCCTGCTGGCCTTGATTCCGGCCATGCCCCACTTCGTTCTTTTCGTGCTGGCGGCGGGGACGGGTCTGGCTGCCTACCAGCTGAACCTGGCCCGGCAGCGTTCCGAATTTTCCCGTCAGGAAGCCCTGGTCAAGCAGCAGATGCAGGAAAAAAGCAAGCAGCCGGAAGATGTAACCACGTATTTCCAGGTGGATCCCCTCCAGATCGAGATCGGCTATAACCTGATTCCCCTTACCGACGAGAGTCAGGGCGGGGACCTGCTGGGCCGCCTGGCGGCGGTGCGCCGGCAGTGCGCGTTGGAACTGGGGATTTACGTGCGGCCCATCCGCATCAGGGACAACCTGGGTCTGCCCCCCAACGGTTACGTTTTCAAATTGCGCGGGGAGCAGAGCGCTTCCGGCGAACTGCTGCCTGGTTATTACCTGGCCATGGATCCTACCGGAGAAGCGCAGAACGTGCCGGGAATTCCTACCAGGGAACCCACTTTCGGCCTGCCGGCCTGGTGGGTGCCGGCCGGCGAAAAGGAAAGGCTGGAAAGGTCCGGCCTGACGGTGGTTGATCTTTCTACTGTGCTGGTTACGCATCTGACCGAATTTATTAAGGCCAATGCCCACGTGCTTTTGGGGCGCCAGGAGGTCAAGGAACTGCTGGCGGCCGTCAAGGAAAAGGACCCGGCAGTGGTGGAGGAACTGACCCCCGACCTGCTGTCCCTGGGGGAGATTCAAAAGGTACTGCAAAATTTGTTAAAGGAAGGCATTCCTTTGCGCGATCTGGTCACCATCGGCGAAGCCCTGGCCGACGGCGCCCGGCTGTCCAAAGACCCCGATTTTCTCACCGAACACGTGCGGGCCGCCCTGGCCCGGACAATCAGCCGGCTTTATTTAAGCCCCCAAAATAAACTGGAGGTGATTACCCTGCATCCGAAACTGGAGCAATTAATCGCCGACTCCCTCCAGCAGACCCAGCTGGGAACTTACCCGGTGCTGGAGCCCGGGGTGGCGCGGAAAATCCTGGAAAAGATCAAGGCGGCCGCCGAGAAAATGATCCAGCGCACCGGAAAAGCAGTGATTTTATGTTCCCCGCGGGTGCGGCTGCCCCTGAAAAGGTTTACGGAACGTTCCCTTCCGGGCCTGGGGATCTTATCTTTGAACGAGATTGTGCCGAATATTGAAGTTGAGGTGGTGGGGACGGTGAATGAGCAGATATGAAAATTAAGAAGTATGTTGTCCGGGAAATGCAGGAGGCAATGCAGTTGATCCGGGAGGATTTGGGCCCGGACGCGGTAATTATCAGCAGTTATCCGCTGCCGCGCAAAAACCTGCGGGATTTTTTCAACCCGCGCCAGCTGGAGGTTACCGCCGCCCTGGACGATTCCGGGGATCTCCTGTTCAAAGCTCCTTCCCCGGAACAAAAGCAATTTAGTTCTTTTTCCAGGCGATTTTTGCCAGCCGGGGAGGAAAAATATCCCGCGCAGTTTAATCATCTTTTAAAACAGAGGGAGTTTGGAATGAATTATCTGGAAAACTGGGAAAAACGCCTGCGGCTGATGGAGGTGGAGGAACGGGTGATCAGGACGCTCCTTCGGGACCTGCCCGCCGAAGCTCCGGATGCCGGCGCCTGCGACCCCGACGAATACGTGGGCCTCCTGCTTAAAACCAGAATCGTCGCGTGGCTTACGCCCGTATATCAAAAAGAACAAAAGCCCAACCTCTGCTTTTTCACCGGTCCCACCGGGGCAGGGAAAACGTACACGGTGGCCAAACTGGCCGCCAGAATGGCCGCCCTGGAACAAAAGCGGGTGGCCCTGATCAGCGTGGTTACCGGCGGGCGCTGGCAGGCGGTGGAAGAGCT
>DAISHP010000157.1:0-5251 GCA_036822475.1 Bacillota bacterium | reverse complement strand
AGAACAACGTATCTGCTGCCCTAGGCCTTTTGTGGGAGGGAACCAATTTCCACAAATACTGCACGGCCTAGCGTAAATGTCGTTTTCGACGGCGTAAAGGAGTTCGGCCCAGGCTAGGGCAAGGATGTTGTCGCTTTCGTAAAGCCTGGCCGGAACGCGCCATTCTTCCGTGTAGGTCTCCACCTCACCCTTCACGAGACGACCGCGCTTCCTTTTTTCTACCTCCAGGGAAATAAACGTGGTGCTAAAGTGCTTCTGCCTTTCCACAGCCGCCCCTTGTAACTGCAAATAACGCCTCTGCGACCACGCTTTCATCCCCGATTCTGTTTCTTCTTCCATTCCTAATTTCTTACGGAGGGCTTCTATCCTTAAAATCTGTTTATTCTCTTCTCCCCATTTATTCAGTAATTTTTCAGCGTCAAGCGGTGGGGTGTATGCAAAAAAGGCGGCGTACTTTTCCGAAGGCTTCCTGTATTTTTTTGATCGTGGCGCGCACATTTCCGCCACAGGGAAAAGCCAGCTATAGAGCGCCATGGAGAGGGTGGCAATTTCCTGAAATATAGCGTATTCAGGCGGCAGGCCATCCCACCCCCACAGGGGAAGAACCAGCGGGCGCAAAAATTCCTTCGGATCACCAAAGCGATAAACGGACGGTTTTTTCATGGCTGCGGCGGCGAGCATTTTTATCGCCCGGTTTTCTCCTGCGGAGCGGATGCGGTTAAGGGCTTCGTCGACATCAAGAAGAAAAAAGTCATTGAGCAGGGCGTTGGTAATGCCGAACGGCAGCAGGTTTAGCTTTTCTCCCTCTTTCAGGCCAAGTTCTTCCCTCATACCCCTTTTTTGGTAGATTTCAAGGCGTGTTCTTCCATTAAGGTAAGTGAAGGTAAAATGCAGTAATATCAAGGCTTTGCGGAAATGGTAATGTAAGTAAAATGCCGTTAAAGTAGGGTAAATTCCATCCCATTGCTGTAAGATTGCTGTAAAATCCGAACCCGCTAGTTCACGTCCGATAAGGCTTAGCGAGTTTCGTTGCTGTAAAAGTGTCTGGCCTTAAAACAGGTTAGCCCGGAAAGGCAAAATTTTCTGGAGTTGTTTCTTGTCGCGCTTTGAGTAATCAATTATGGTTGCCCCGGTTATCTCCCCGGTGTCTATGGCGCGGCGAATTAACACCCCCCTTACTCCATCTTCATCGGAGTAGGATGGCACTGGTGGACCAAGGGAAATGTAAAGAACGTCGTGTTCCTGATCATAGTTCAACGCTGGCTTACCCTTTGCTTTCTGGCCGAACATATATTATTCCTCCTTGCGTGGAGAGCCCTTTTGTTTTTGAACTGATAAAAACGGTAACTACCTCACCCGGAACCGTAGCATGATCTATTATTGCTCGGATAATCACCAGGGATGTTTCAATCGGCGAAGGGATCAGATCTACATACTCTTCTCTTGTGGGATGAGCTTCCTCTGATTGCGTTAAATCACGAAGTATGTAATAAGGATTTCTGACTAACCTTTCTAAAACATCAATGCTTACTTCCGGGTGTTCTGCCTGAATCTTATATTCCCAGGTACTCTTCTTCAGCAATACGCTGCGCCCTTTTGGATCGGTGACATTAAACTTCATCCCAAAAAGCCCTTCCTGCGGCGAACTTTTAAAATGCTCACCTTTCGCCGATTCCTAATCCGCTTCCACCAATTCTAAAAATATTTCCTGCTATGTTTTACCCGCTTCAACCCAGCACCGAACCCGCTTCTGCGCTGCCCTTTTACCTATCCCCAGATTTTCCATTACGAGCTTCACAAGTTTTGCGTGATTGCGTCTTTGTTCAACCTTTTCCTTTATAGCGGCGATTGCTTCTTCCGTTAATTTGTAATCTTTTTTTGTTGTTTTGAGCGTTAGTTCTCCCTCTGTTATGGGGGAAGTTACTTCCTCATAATGACCGAGTTTTTGCAGATGGTAATAAAGGCGATAACTGCCGTCTTTTTTTGGTGCCAATGTTTCCGGAACCGGCAAGGAATGTACCCCCGGAGGGCGGCTTAATAATTCCTGAATTTGTTCGGAAGTCAGCCCCGGTTTTGGCGGCGGCTGGCCGTCCCACCACTGAAGACACCACAAATAGGCCGGATGACCACCAGCCTTTTTCCCCGGCGGCGGTGTGCTTCCCCCTACCTCGGCCAGGGAATACCACCAGCCGCCAAAGCCTTCCTGCCGAACGCTCCCCTTTGGCGGAGGGAGCGAATCCTGAAGCAATGCAGTTATCGTATCGACGCAAAAATTTATCGGCATTTTTCCTCCGGCGTTCGCTTTTTGACTTTAGTATATCAAAAGACTAAAGACAACTCAAGGAGGAAATCGGAATGAACGTCAAGTGGGAACGTGAAAAGCGCGGATGGAGCAAGTCTGAGCTTTCGCGGCGAACAGGAATTGGCCTGACGGAAATCATTCGCATTGAAAAGGGACAGCTACCGATTTACCCAAAGTGGCGAAAACGCCTGGCGGAATGTTTCGGAATAACTGAGGTGGAAAACGATGGAGACCGCTAAGGATTGGAACGACCTCCCTGCGGTGTTGACCATCGAAGATGCGGCCCATTTTCTACGGCGCGGCTATCGCTGCATCCTGCAGCTTTGCCATCGCAAAGACTTTCCCGCCATGCGCCTTGGGCGGCGGTGGCTGATAAACCGCGACGGCCTCAGGCGGTGGCTGGAGCGACAAACTGAGCAAAAATAAACAACCCCGGCGGGACCGGGGCGGCGGGAGTGGAGGTGGTTTTTTATGCTTAGTTTACCACAGAGCAACATATTTGAGCAAGCCCGGACTATCCCCGTTCCGGATGTTGCTGCCCGGTATGGCTTAGAGCTGCGGAAACAGGGGAAAAACCACGTTGCCCTTTGCCCTTTCCATCCAGACCGGCGGCCTTCGCTGGTAGTTTACCCCAATGGGTGGAAGTGCTATGGGTGCCAGGCCCACGGCGACGGCATAAACCTGATGGCCCGGCTACTTAATATTAGGCCCCACGAAGCGGCCCAGCAAATTTGCCGGGACTTCGGCCTGCTGCTGGTAGACGGCCCTGTCACCCCAGCGGCCCGGCGGAAGGCGGCGGAAGCGGACCGGAGGCGCGAAGAGGAAGCCGAATTCCGGCGGTGGTGCAAGCAGGCATATAACGACACCTGTTTGGTGTACCGTAATTTAAATCGTTCGCTGAAAACATTTGATGACTACGAGCGACTTTCCGGCCTGGTGCATATTGCCCCGGTGCTTGAACATATTTTAGATACCCTGGCTTTCGGTAGCCGGGCGGAGCGTTTGGAGCTTTTTAAAAACCGCGAGCAGTTAGGATGGTGCCGTGATGAATGAAATAGAACTGTTGCTATCACAGATGAAAGAAATTTCTGCCCCCACGTGGCGGATCACCTTTTTTAAAGAAAAAATTCTTCCGGCGTTGCCTGCTTATCCCCCGGTAGACCGGGACTACATCGTTGCCCAGGTAGCTAAACTCTTAAAACCTGCTGGCGTCACCCTGCCCGCGATCAGAAAAATGGTTAAGTTGGAGGTAGGGGATGAGAAGGAGCTTAAGGAGCAGAAAGCGGAACCCCTGGCCGTTTTCCCCGGCCTGGTGGATATTGTAGAACAAGCCGGGGAGCCTGCGTTTCTAATGGGGACAATGGAGACTGATGGCAAATGTGCACTGCAAGCGGTAAAAACAACAACTGTTGACGGGCGGCCCGTTTGCCCCCCGGAGAGAGCGGCAATGCCGTGGCTGCTGCCCAGGTATGAAGAGGTAATGAAATACTACCGCGAGGATAGCGACCGGCAACTGTTGACCGACCTGATAAGTTACCACCAGGGAATATCCGATTTGCCTTCTCCGGCCCACTACCTGCTCTTGGCTGCGTTTGATATGCTTTCCTATCTACAAGAAAAGGTCTTATACCTTCCGGTCTTGTGCTTTTACGGCGTCCCGGAGCGGGGAAAATCCCGGACGGGCAAGGGAATTATCTACGTTGCCTACCGGGGAATCCACGAAACTACCGTCAGGGATACCCACCTGGTAAGGTACTGCGCGGAATATCGAGCAACCCTGTTTTTAGACACGATGGACTTATGGCATAAAGTGGAAAAGCAAGGCAGCGAGGACATAATCTTAGGCCGCTATGAGAAAGGCCAGGTGGTGCGCCGGGTGCTGTGGCCGGAGCGGGGACTTTACCGCGACAGCCAATATTATGAAATTTTCGGCCCTACCCTGATCGCGACCAACCGGAGCGTAGATGCAATTCTGGAAACGCGGGCACTTTCGATAAACCTACCGGAAGCAGGCAGAAAATTCAACGGCGATGTCCGGCCCGAAAATTCCCTTCCCTTTCGGGAAAGGCTGGTGGCCTTCCGGGCGCGGCATATGACCGATTCTCTCCCGGACGTAAAAAAGCCCGTTGATGGACGGCTGGGAGACATTACCCGTCCATTGTTGCAGATAACAGAAATGGTGAACCCTGATCTTACCCCCGATATGCTGGCTTTAATCGAAGAATTCAGGCAGCAGCGACTGGCCGACAAGGCGGACAGCCTGGAGGCACAAGTATTCATGGCCTTCCTCTCCTGCGAGGAACACGTCATAAACGGCGTCCTGCCGGTGGCCGTTGTAGCTAAAAGGGTCAACGAGAACAGGGAGACCGGTAAAGAGCTTTCCAGTCAGCGGGTAGGCCGCATATTGACCGCGTTAGGCTTGAAACGGGCTAGGATGCACCACAGCCAAAAGGCATAGCTTATGGGATAAAAACATACCAGCCGGTAGAACTTTTCGACAAAAGCTTGATTACTTCCTGTGATAGTATTAATATAGTATTAACTACAATAGGGAGAGAGGCAAATTGTTTATCGCGTGGACACCGGTTAAGAAGAAATATTACCCGTATTTGCGAAGGAATTTCCTGCAGGACGGCAGGGTGAAGAGCGAGGCTGCTTACCTGGGCGCTACCTTAGAGGAAGCAGAGGCGGCTTTACGCAAGGCAAAACTGCCGGAAGAAGAAAAGCAAAGGCTTATTGAAGAGCTTCACCGGAAGCAGCCAAAGGAACCGCCAACAAGGCAGGCGGAGAAGAAGGCGGCCCGGCAGTTAAAGCGGATCGCAGAGTGGTATGGTCAGAGCGAAAAGGTGCAGCAGGCCGTAAACGCGGCGTTAGCAATTCTGGAAGGAGGAAAGGGCAATGGCTAAAAAACGCGGCAACGGCGAAGGGTGCATTTCCAGACGCAAGGAC
>DAISHP010000156.1:0-5258 GCA_036822475.1 Bacillota bacterium | reverse complement strand
CCTACCAGGCTTTTCTGATGCCGGGAATTCTCTCCCAGTCGGTGATGTTTATCGCCATTTTCTTTGGAATCTCGATTATCTGGGAGAAAGATATGGGGATTCTGCAAAAGTTTTTATCCATGCCGGTGCCGCGCCTGGCCCTGGTGCTGGGCAAGGCCCTGGCGGCGGGGGTGCGGGCGCTCAGCCAGGTGGCGATCGTCTTTTTGCTGGCGGCAACAATCGGCATCCCGCTGCGGTGGCATTTTCCGGGCCTGCTGGGCGCCGCTTTCGTGGCGACCCTGGGCGCGGTGTTTTTTGCCACCCTTAGCATGATTATCGCCGCCCTGGTAAAGACCAGGGAGCGCTTTATGGGTGTCGGCCAGCTCATCACCATGCCACTGTTTTTTGCTTCCAACGCCCTTTACCCCGTTTCAATCATGCCGGCCTGGTTAAAGGTGGTGGCCGCGGTGAACCCCTTAAGCTACATGGTCGATTTTTTACGCGGCGCCCTGGTCACCGGCCAGCTCCCCAACTGGGCGCTGGATGTGGGGGTGCTTTGCTTCGCCAGTGTGATTAGCGTCGCCGTTGCTACCTGGTTATACCCTCAGGTGGCCGGTTAAGAGGTATAGAGGCACGAAGACAAAAGAGGCACAGAGAAATAAAGGGATCGAAGACCAAGAGTATTCTCCTTTGTGCCTTTGTGTCCGGGAAACTTTTTGCTGAAAAAAGTCAGCCGGCAAGAAACTGAATTTATCCAGTGAGTGCCGGGTCCACCCCCGGTTCAGGAAACGTAATCCAGAAGGGCGAACTGCTCGCGCTCTTCTTTTTTGTGTTCGGAGGAACGGGACAGGTTGTCCCACTTCCCGCACCTGCTTCCCCAGCGGCCGGCCAGCCGGTCGTTGATGTACAGTTCGCTGATTTCGCAGTCGTTTGCACATTCACCGCAGAGAAAGCTGCGGGGGGTGTAACGGAAGTCGGCAATGGCCGGCAGGCCGCGAAAGAGACTGGCCCCGCCGGTTTGCAGCCAGTGGGTGCGGGCCAGCAGCGCCGCCCCCAGGGCCCCCATTACCTGAAAGTGAGGGGGGACGACCACCGGCATCCCCAGCAGTTTGGCAAAGGCCGCCCGCATGCCGGCGTTGGCCGCCACTCCCCCCTGAAAGAGGACGACCGGGTGGATTTTTTTGCCCCTGGCCACGCTGGCCAGGTAATTGCGCGCCAGCGCCAGGCACAGGCCGGCAATCAGGTCTTCTTTGCTGTAGCCCATTTGCTGCTTGCTGATTAAATCCGATTCGGCAAAGACGCCGCAGCGTCCGGCGATCTTGACGGGGTTTTTCGACCGGAGCGCCATTTCGCCGAAACGTTCGATGGGGACGTTCAGCCGGGCGGCCTGGTGATCCAAAAAAGAGCCCGTTCCGGCGGCGCAGACGCTGTTCATGTTAAAGCCCGTGGAGACACCGTCTTTGATAAAAATGATTTTCGAGTCCTGCCCGCCGATATCGATCACGGTCCGGACGCGCGGGTTGACTTCGCGGGCGGCCACCGCGTGCGCGGTAATTTCATTTTTTACCACGTCGGCCCCGACCATGACGCCCGCCAGGTGCCTCCCCGAACCCGTCGTACAGACGGCCCGGACGGGCAGATCGCCCATTTCTTCTTTCAGCTGCCGGAAGGCCTTTTGCAGGGCCTCCACGGGGCCGCCGTGCGTACGCAGGTAAGTTTGAAAGAGGAGTTTCTTGTCCCTGCTGATCACCGCCAGCTTCGTGCTGACGCTGCCCACGTCAATACCCAGGAAGCAGTCCATATTTTTCAAAGCCGCGGGATTTGCCATTTTCATCACCACCTCCAGAAGAATGAATTTTCTTGCCCGCCCTTTCCAGTAAAACCTCTAAAAATGCTTCCAGCCTGGTCTGCAGCCCGGCCGTCCCCGTCTGCTCGCTGACCACCAGGGAAAGAAGGGGCAGGTCGAGCCTTTCGCACAACGGGATGAGGATGCTTTGCGAAACGATTTCCGGCATGCAGGTAAAGGGAAAAAGGTGGATAATCCCGTCCACTCCTTCCTCTTTGGCCAGGATTACTTCGCCAATGCTTTCCTGGCCGTGTCCGCCCACGGACAAAGGCAGGTAGGGGGCGGCGGTGCGGATTGTTTCCTGGAAACGCCTGACGGAAAGCTTTTTGCGCAAGACGTGCAGGTCGAACCACCCGCTGGCCGTCATGTCCCGTTCCACCTGCACCCGCAAACCGGGGCGGGAAGCCAGAAATTCCTCGATGTTCTGGTTCGCGAAATTTTCGATGACCGTGTAAAATTCACCAATGATCCGAACCCTTAAGGGGGTAACCCTTTCTTCCGGCAGGGCGGCCAGCTCGGCGGAAAATTCCTGGCTGGCCTGCGTGATCTCCCGCCCGTTATCGACGGACAACACGCGGCGAAGAAATTTTTGCTGGACCCTTTGGGCCGAGCCCGGCCTGCTTTCGTAAGCCCGCTTGCGGCGGACCAGTTTTTCGGCTTCGTCTAAAGCCTTCATTTTTAAATAGCCCAGGTAAAGGCTGCGGATTATTTTCCGCCAGGAGGCGTTGTTGGTGATCAGCTTTACCGCTTGCTTAAAATTGCGCCAGTTTCTGGTCAGGGGCACCGGGGAATCGATAATGACCAGCCGGAAGTCGTAGCCTCTGCGCTTGAGCAGCAATTCCTGGAGCTGAGCGTACCAGCCCAGGCGGCAGCGCCCCTTGCCGCCGACCATCACAATCAGGTCTGCCCCGGCTTCGAGCAGTTCTATGATTTGCCCCAGCGTGGTAATCATCGGATAGCAAATGAATTCCGGCGCCAGTTCTTTGCCCAGCTCCACCGTTTTTCTGGTCACGGGCGGGGTGGGCACCATTTCCACGCCGCAGCTTTCCAGGACTGTGGCCAGGGCTTTTTCCGCCCAACCCACCGAAGGGGCGCCGATTTTGAACCCGGCGGGGCGCGGCCCGGGGACAAACGGCGGCCGGGCCGGCTCCCCGGCCGGTCTTCCGGTGCGCCCGGCGGCGGTGTCGACAAAGGCTTCCAGACGCGTCAGCAGGCCCGCTTCACCGGTGTGCTCGTCCACCGTCAACAGCAAAAAAGGGATTCCCTGGCGTTCAGCCTCTTCTTCCACGTAAGGTTCGATGATCGAGGAGGGGCCGCAGGCAAAAGCTTCCACAAAAACCATTTTGTTGACGAGGCGCGCCCGCAGCAGGTGAAGCGCCGCGCCCAGCAGCCGGCCCTCGTAAGTCCACATCTTCTCCCCCTCGTAGATCCCGGCCAGCTCTTTTCGCCCGGCCTCCAGGGGGACCATTTCGGCGGTGATGACCCGGCCGTATTCGCTCAAGCGCGCCACGACGTTGTGGCCGACGGAATCGTAAAGGATGTACGGGTGGCCCATTACCCCGATGACCTGCTGCGGGTCGTAACGCGCCGCCGGGTCGAAAACCCGCCTTTTGGCCGGAGGCCGGCTGGCCAGCCGATCGATGGCTTCCGGCGTGGTCAAGCCCTGGCCCTCCCGGGTCAGCCGTAAAAAGGCTTCCTGCTGCTTTAGCCCCGCCCGGATGGCCCGCTGAATTGTTTTGCGCCCCGCCCCCAGGCGTTCACCCACCAGATGCAATTCCTCTTGCCAGCGGCCGGGTTTTTCTTTTTCGTTGATTTCCGGCGCCAGAAGCCGCTCCGGCGGAATATCCAGGCCGTTTTGGACCATGTAAGGGGCGCCGATCAGTTTCGGGCAGCAATAACTGTCCGGCTCAACACTGGAAAGCGCAGGGATAAAAAGGTAGTCCACCCCTTTTTCCAGCAAATATTGCGTGTGGGCGTAAAAGAGCTTTGTGGATACGCAGGGTTCGTCGGTGGGGCAGCAGGTCAGGGAGGCCAGGATCCGGGCATCCGTCGGCGGGGAAACGACTATCCGGGCGCCCAGGCCGCCCAAAAAACCTTCCGCAAAAGGGTAAAGATAGTAATAGGCCAAGCCCCGGGGGATGCCCACAGTATATGCCAAGATTTACCACCCCTCGTTATTATTATTAATTATATACCAGGGGCGGATTTATGCAAGATCTTCCGTTTGCTTCACTTTTGCTCACGAAAAGGAGAGCGGCCCGCGTGCCTGCCGGCTGTCGACAGCTTTGGACCAGCTGCCCGCTGCCGCGCTGAAAATTGGGAAGTCTATGACAAGAAACGTCAAGGTGAGAAATCAGGGGAGCCCTAGAAATTGGTAAATACGATTCATGTCGAGGTTCTCCCGGACCAGCCGGGCGAGTCTGTCGTAAGCCGCCTCCCGGCTCTGCGCAAAGTGGTGCTGCCCGGGCAGCGGCGGCAAACCCTTGCCTGCCCGCAGCCGGTTTAAAAACGCGCGCCGGAACCCGTCTGCGTCGAACAGCCCGTGCAGGTAGGTGCCGAAAATCAGCCCCGTTCCGTCAACCGCCCCGTCTAAAACCGGCTCCCGCGAATTGCTTTCCCGCCGCAGCAAAGAGGCCGGGGACGCGCCGGCGCCGCGGCAGGTTTCCCCCATGTGAATTTCGTAGCCGGCGACCCTTTGTCCCCGGCACGCTTCCAGCAGGCCGCCCCGGCCGATAACCTCCCCTTGCGCCTGCCAGGTGGTCTTTTCGGGCCGGAAAACGGTCGTCACCTCCAGAAGGGCCAGGCCGGAAGCCTTGCCGGTGGGTGACTCAACCCGGTCGGGGTCGTAAATTTTCCTGCCCAGCATTTGAAAACCCCCGCAAATGCCCACCACGGGAACCCCTGCCGCGGCCAGCGCCAGGATTTCTTTATCCCACCCGTTTTGGCGCACCTGCGCCAGGTCGCCGATGGTATTCTTGCTTCCCGGGATGATCACTAAATCTGCCCGGCCGATTTTCTCCCCGGGGCGGACGTAGCGCAGGTGGACGTCGGGCTCCTCCTCGAGCGGATCAAAATCGGTAAAATTGGCTATGTGGGGAAGGTAGAGCACAGCAATTTCCAGCGGCGAAGGCCCCGGGTCTTGCGGGCCCTGCGGCTTCACCGGGCGCAGCTCTTCATTAACGGTATCTTCTTCCGGAATTTTGAAAGTAAAATAGGGGATCACGCCCACTACGGGCACCCCTGTTTTTTCTTCCAGAAAGTCCAGGGCCGGCTGGAGCAGTTTTTTGTCGCCCCGAAATTTGTTGATAATCGTACCGGCCACCAGTGGCCGATCGCCCGGATGCAACAGCTCCAGCGTGCCTACGATTGCCGCCAGCGCCCCTCCCTTGTCGATATCGGCCGCCAGCAGGACAGGCGCGTTGGCCAGGCGCGC
>DAISHP010000155.1:0-5272 GCA_036822475.1 Bacillota bacterium | reverse complement strand
CTCCCGGCCCGTGAAGATCCCGTGGGCCAGGTCCAGCACCAGCCGGTCGAAGGCGCCCACCTTAAAGGTGCCCGTTTCCTGGTAAAAGGAGCGGACTTCCTCCAGGAAAAGGTGCGCCGCTGCCAGGTAGGCGTAGGCCCGCCGGAAAAGCCGGCCGATTTCCCGGTTCAGCGCCAGAATCTCTTTCCTGGCTACCCGCAATCCCTCCTCGTTCCAGTGATCCCCCAGGTGGATAATTTCGTCCACCGCTCCGGGGTTTTTCGGATCGACCACATGCGGGGCGGTGCCGTCCAGCAGGGCCACCCGGATGGCGGGGATGACCACGCCGTCCAGCGAGCCGTTGTCGGACGAGCAGCAGTGGAATTCCACGTCGTAGCCCCGCTCCAGCATTTCCTCGCCGATCTTGCGCATGAAAGTGGATTTGCCCACCCCCGGGCCTCCTTTGATAACGAAGATGCGGGTGGCATCCTGGTCAATAATGTAATCATAGAAAGAATAAAAGCCCTGGCCGGTGTTGCCTCCCGGAAAAACCTTTTTCAACCTGCCTTTGGCCATGCCTGCTGCGCCCCCTTATCCTGGTTTGAAAGATTTGCAAGCGCGCCTGGAAAACAACAAGGCACCAGTGGCTCCTTTTTCCGTGGCGCCGGCTGCGGGTTAAACCTTCCTCCAAGATCATATATGCAGGGATTGTCGAAAAAATGTCCTTGAGCCAGGGGCAAAAATAAAGCAGGCAAATTAGAGATGTTGGAGCGGGGAAACGGAATCAACGTACTCATCTGGAGTACTAATCATCCACCGCTATTCCCCGTTTCTTCAGTTTTTCTTTCACCGTCGGGTAGTAATCCAGGTTGGTATGAGGCAAAAACTTGCTCCCCGCAAATTTGTTCATAAACTGCTGGCTGGCGTTCAGCTCAAAGTAAGTAATCCGCCGGACGATTTCTTCTGCCTCCAGGCGTTTCCGGTTGGAAAGCAGCACCTGCCTGGCCCCTTCTCCGGAACTGTTCCCCAGCCGGACGATCCTTTCTCTGGGCAAATCGGGAAAAAGACCGATGGTAATGGCCGACTCCGGATCCAGGTACTGGCCGAAAGCACCCGCCGCGTAAAACCGCGCGATCTCGTCTATGCTGAGCCCCACCCCCTCCAGGAGGGTTTCCAGAGCGGCGTTGACGGCTCCTTTGGTCCGCATCAGGTTATCCAGATCCACCTGGGTAACCGTAATCTCCTCGCCGGTGGCCGATTCGGCGGCAGGAACGAGGGTAAAGGAAGTGCGTCCGTTCCGAAAGCGGGCGGAGCGGTCAATAATCCCGTGGAGCAAAAACTCCGCCAGGCAATCGACCAGCCCAGAACCGCAAATGCCTTTTGGTTTTCTGTTGCCGATGACCTGGTAGTGGACCCGCCGGCTCTGTTGATCGATCCGGACGCTTTTGATCGCTCCCGGTTCGGCGCGCATCCCCGCCCGCGCCACGCCGCCCTCCAGGGCCGGCCCGGCTGCTCCGGCACAGGCCACCAGCCAGTCCTTGGTGCCCAGCACCATCTCCGCGTTGGTGCCGATATCCACGAAAAGAGCCAGTTCTTCGCGCCTATGCATCCCGCTGACCAGCACCCCGGCGATCACGTCCCCGCCGACGTAGCTGCTCACGCCGGGCAGGCAGTAGAGGATGGCCAGAGGGTTGATTTCCAGGCCGATCTCTTGAGCCCGCAGGAAGCCCGGGTTATTAACCGCCGGGCTGTACGGCTCACGGCAGATCCGGGAAGGATCGAGGCCCAGCAAGAAGTGCACCATGGTGGTGTTGCCGCTGGCCACCGCGGCAGTGACTTCTTCCGGCGCCACCGCGCAGCGCTCTGCCAGCTGTTTTACCAAACCGTTCAAGGTGCCCACCACGCTTTTTTGCATCCGGGCAAGGCCGTCGGCTGTACCGGCCAGGTAAATGCGGGTAAGAATATCTTCCCCGAAAACAACCTGGCTGTTGTAGTCGGCGGCGGCGCCCAAAACGCCCCCGGTGCGCATATCCACCAGGTAAGCCACCACGGTAGTAGTCCCGATATCTACGGCCAGGCCGAAATGCCTGCCGCTGGTATCCCCCGGCTCCAGGTCAACCAGGTCCCAGTTCCGGCCGGTCAGGCCGACGGTGGCGGTGACCACCCAGTCCTGCTTCCGGCAGACTTCGGGAATGGTCCGCATCAGGGGAAGCGGGACCGTCACCGGGCCCAGGAGGGGCGCCAGGGATTCCCGCAGCCGGTCGACGTCCGCCAGGTGCTCCGCCAGGCTGGGTGGGTTCAGGTGCAAACAAACCTTGCGGGTTAAGGGGTCCAGGGGGACTTCCCGAAAGAGGCCGTCTTCCAGGGCAACCACCTGGCCCCGGTTTGCGCGCTGGGCAACTGCCCTGACCACATTGTTCTCCATGTCTCCGCCATAAAGGAGGTGGGGGTGGCAGAGGACCACTCCCGGGCAGGGCCGCCGGGAATCCGGGGCACCCAGGGTGTTTGGGGTATCCGGAAGGTCCAGGCAGGCTTCCAGAACCAGCCCGGCCTCTTTTACGGTTACCCCTATTTCCAGGTGGGGCATGTTCTCACATCCTATAATTGACTGGATAAAAAAGGCAGGTTATTTCAGGTTATGCTTATGAATTTAGAATTCCCCGGCCAATTTTTTCGCCCGTTCGACGGCTTCCTGGAGAATAGCCTGGGCCCGGTCGGGCAGATATTCATGGCCTTCGCAGATCAGGGAATGAACGTCCGTCACGCCCAGGAAATTGAGGAGCGTCCTTAAGTACCGGTCGGCAAATTCCAGCTGGTCCAGGGGCGGCTGGCTGTAAAAACCGCCCCGGGCGTGGATGTGCAGGGCCTTTTTCCCTTTCACCATTCCCACCGGTCCCTGCTCCGTGTAATAAAAAGTTTTGCCGGCAACCGCAATGGTGTCCAGGTAGGCTTTCATCAGCGGCGGCAGGGAAAGGTTCCACATGGGGGTAACGAAAACGTATTTATCCGCGGCCAGAAATTCCTCGGTGAAGACGTTTATCTTCCCTACTTTTTCCTTTTCTGCGGAACTCAGCTCCTCCTGCCGCTGCAGCCTGTCCCATCCCTGGAGCACATCGGCGTCAACCAAAGGGATTGCCTCCTGGTAGACGTTGCGCTCGATAATCCGGTCCCGGGGATTTTTTTCCCGGTAGACCCGCAGAAACTCCTCCGCGATGGTCAGGCTTTTGGATTCCTTGACTGGCTTCGGGTTCGCCTTGACGCAAAGTAAGACGGCCATCAATTCAACCTCCCGGTTTTCGATTTAAGACAGCTTTTTATTGATTATCTCCAGCTTTCAGACGAAAATTCCTTATCCCCTTGCCGCATCACCAGCCTTTTTAAAGGGGAGGCTTTGCAATTCAAGTCTGCCGGACGACGGGCGGCGTCCGGCAGACGGGCGGCAACGGCCCCGCGGAAACAGGCAAATCTGCAGCTAAACGCGGCAGGGCAGGTTGGCGTCCACGGACACCGTCACGTTCTCGGCGGGGGAGGGGTTGGCCAGGCGCAGACGAAAGACCGGTTTTTTCAGGATGTGGTGCCACACCGTTTCCCCTGCGGAAGCCTCCAAAACCTCCGTACTTTGCCAGTCGTTGCCCTGCAATTCTTCCACGGCAATGCTGACCGGTCCGGAAGTGTGAATCCGGAAGGCGACGTTGAGAATGCTTGCCCGCGGACATTCAAGTTCAATTGCCTCCCCGGGCGCAATCCGGATTCCCCGGCCGATTCTCACGATCTGCGGCATTACCGCTGTTCCCGGCATCATTTCGTACATCTTCTGCTCGCCATCCTTTCGAGCTGTGCTGGTCGCTACATTAAAATTATTTCTTTAGAAGATTATAACAGAAAAATCAGATCAGAGAAACTGTTTTTCGAGTAGACCCTCATGCTGCTAACGCAGCACCAGCAGAAGGATGAAAATTAACGATTTTTCACAGCAGGCGCACGTACTCCGAGGCACTAAGGCACAGAGGGATGTGGATAAAGCGCCGGAAATATTACTTTGTGCCTTTGTGCCGGTTGCCTTTGTGCCTGATCTTTTCAGGACAGGAGGAGTTTCCGGATTAAGATAATCAAAACGTTCCAGCCGGCCCTTTCTCAACGCTCATCGGAATGGCGCTGGTTACCTACCTGCCCCAGATGCTCCCCCCGGTGGTCCTGCACCGGCTGCCCTTGCCAGGACCGGTTTATCGCTGGCCGGGTTACGTGCCGGTTGCTGTCCTGGCCGCCCGGCTAGAAAATTTTTCTGGAATCAAGTCAAAAAAGAAGGAACCTTTTCCCCTTTTGGCACGTCTAACTAATGAGGTTCAAATAATTTTTGCCTATCATCAGCATCATTTTGATCGGGGTTTTGTTATGCCGCTGAAAAACTGCCTCCTGAAAGCGTTTTTAATTATCCTGGGCATAGCGCTTTGCGCCCAGAACGCTCCGGCCGGACCGGCCCCCCCGCCGGTCGTCAAAGTGCAGTTGGATGGCCGGGAGCTGAGCTTCGACGTCTCCCCGCTGATCGAAAACGACCGCACCCTGGTTCCGCTCAGGGGGATTGCGGAAGCGCTGGGGGCGGCGGTGAATTGGGAGGAAAAATCCCGGACGGTGATTATTCAAAAGGGCGGCGTCACCGTCAAGTTAACGATCGGAAGCAAGGTAGCCCTGAAGAACCAGGAAAAAATTGCTCTCGATGTTCCGGCTAAAATTATCGGGGATCGAACCGTGGTACCGCTCCGCTTTGTAAGCGAAGCGCTGGGGGCAAACGTGCGGTGGGACCCCGCCGCACGCCTGGTCAGTCTAAGCAGGCCAGCAACAGAAGAAAAGCCGGGGCAGAAACTGGTGGTGCAGGGGGACGCGGTGAATATCCGCAGCGGTCCCGGGACGAACCACGACGTTCTGGCCCAGGTCAGCCGGGGAGCCAGGCTGCCGTTCATCGACCGGTCGGCGGACTGGTATCAGGTCCAGCTGCCGGACGGCAAAACGGGCTGGATTATCGCCTGGTACGTCAAAGAAGAGGCTCCTCCGGCGACCTCTCCGGAACCGGAAAAATCCGGGCCGGGCATTTCCGTTTTGGGCCCGGAAAAGAATAACGGCACCGGCGGAAAATCCGCTCCCCCGGCTGGACTGCCGGCCGGGGATAAAGCAGAAGACAGCAAAGGAAACGGAAATAACGGGGATAACCTCGAAAATAACGGAGGCGGAAATAAGGAAGGAAGGAATGAAAACAAGAAAAGCGAACAAAACCAGGGAAAAAACCCCGATGTTGGGC
>DAISHP010000154.1:0-5308 GCA_036822475.1 Bacillota bacterium | reverse complement strand
CCGGCGAGGCCCAAAATAACGGTGACGGAAAGGGTGATTCCGGCCTCTTTGACCTTTCTGCCCGCTTTCACCATCTCCTCGTAAGTTACCCCCTTGCGGACGTTTTGCAGCACCTCTTCGTCCCCGCTTTCCACGCCCATGTAGAGGATGCCCAGCTTCAGCTCCCGGAGCGTTTTCAGTTCGTCTGTGCTCCGGCGCAAAATGTCCTTTGCCGTGGCATAGGCGGCCACGCGCTCTAAGCGCGGGAATTTTTCATTTAAATGTTCCAGAACCTGCTTTAATTTGGGAAAAGGATAAATCAGCGCGTCCCCGTCCTGCAGAAAGACGCGCTGCCCGTCCCATCCCCGAGCAACGGCATAAACAATCGGGTGCATGTTGGCGACGGTGATCCCATGCCGTTTGTAAAGAGCCAGGGCGTCAATTTCCGCCAGCACTTCTTCCACTTTTCTTAAGCGCAGCCGTGAGCCATAATAATTGCAAAAGGTGCAGGTATTGTTCGAACATCCGCTGGTCAGGGGAAGGAAGTAGCTGCGCCACTCGCTGGGCGGCCGGATAATTACGGGCCGTTCAAAAGACATCAACGTCACCTCGCCCCTGGATAGTTAACATAATAAATTTAGCCACAGAGGACACAGCAGAAAAAGAAAACATTGTGGATATACGGATTCGGGAACAAGGAGCCGGGTTTTTAAATTCTAAACCATATTATAGCATGTCTGGAAGCAAGGAAAAAAGAAAATTTAGTTTTTCAAAGTGAGAATCACCTGCCGGGCCACCCTGGCCAGGGGAAGGCTGTTGTCCATGCTGATTTTTTGCAGGTATTTGTAGGCTTCCTGTTCGCCGAAGCCCTTTTTCTCCATAAGCAAACCCTTGGCCTGCTCGACCAGCTTGCGCGTTTCCAGTTGCTTGCGCAGGTCCTTTACTTCTTTTTGCATTCCGGTGACCCGCTCAAAGTTGGCCAGGGCTACTTCCAAGACGGGCAGGATGTTTGTTTCCTGCAGCGGTTTGATCAGGAGTCCGTAGACGCCGTTTTTTCTGGCCAGTTCCTCCAGGTTCTGCTGGCGGGTTGGTTCTATGGCCAGGACTACCGGGGCCACCCGGTGCTCCCCGATAATTTCCGCGATGTCGATCCCTTCGCTGCCGGGAATCCTGTCCTCCAGGATGACGAGGTCCGGTTCGGTTTGAAAGACGATTTGCAAGGCGCTTTTACCCTCGCCGGCTTCCCTGATCAGGGTGCAGCCCGCGTGGCGTAAAATATCTTTCAATTGCCGCCGGAAGTTTAAATCGCTGTCGGCAATTACCACCCGGCTCACCGGCACGCCGCCAACCCTCCCTTGCAACGAAAAAGGAGATTCCGCTGGGATCGAGTTAAAGCACTACGCCTGTCTGCCCGGACCGGATATTTTTTCGGTCGTCTTTCGTTTCTCAAAAAATATCATAAACTTCGGGTTTCTTCAACTTGCTTTGGTGGGAAACCTCCCTTTCCCTAAATGTGTATACAAAATACTTGGATAAAAGGTATTGAATTTTTTGGTCGAACTGATATAATAACTCAATGTAGATAATTATTTGAGGGCAACGACGTCCTCCGGCAGGTTTTTTCCAGGGCCTGTCTGAGGGCGTTTTCTTTTGGCCGGGATTTTAGAGGTCTGCCCGCGGAAGAGCTGCGGCTTAAGTGGGCCGACACCTTAAAACAGCCCGGTGGCGAAGGTTTTGGGAGGTGGTGAAGATGCGGTCCGCTTACACCAGGGAAGACGTCCTGGAAAAAGCCCGGGAGTACAACGTTCAGTTTATCCGGCTGCAGTTCACCGACATTTTCGGGGTTTTTAAAAATATTGCCGTCACCATTGACGAATTACCCAGGGCTCTCGAAGGAAAGGTATCCTTCGACAGCTCCGTCCTCGAGGGGCTGGTGGGCAACCGGACCAGGGATATTTACCTTTTGCCCGATCCCGCCACTTTTGTAGTTTTTCCCTGGCGTCCGCGGGAAGGAGCGGTGGCCAGATTAATCTGCGACGCGGTTACCCCGCAGGGAGAACCCTTTGGCGCCTGTTCCCGCCACGTGCTCAAAAAAGTGCTGAAAGCGGCTCGGGAGGCCGGTTATGGCCTGCAGGTAGGCGCCGAGATGGATTTTTTCCTTTTTCACCTGGACCAGCAAGGCAAACCGACGGTGGTTACCCACGACCAGGCCGGATATTGCGATTTGACGCCG
Organism: Bacillota bacterium; assembly: GCA_036822475.1. Lineage (GTDB taxonomy): Bacteria > Bacillota > Desulfotomaculia > Desulfotomaculales > Nap2-2B > JAIMBK01. The sequence goes on along the minus strand of DAISHP010000154.1, from coordinate 3,096 downwards.
GTGGATTTGGGTGAAAACGCCCGGCGCGACATGGTATTAACCTTAAAGGAAATGGGTTTTGACGTTTCCTCTTCCCACCACGAAATTGCCCCCGGTCAGCACCAGATTTTTCTCAAAGAGGACAACGCCCTGACGATGGCCGACCAGATCGTCACGTTCCGGTTTGTGGTGCGGACCATTGCCCAGCGCCACGGTCTGCACGCCTCCTTTATGCCCAAACCCTTTGCCCGTCTGAACGGCTCGGGGATGCATCTGCATTTGTTCTTGCGCCCGGAGGAAGAAAACGCTTCCCGGCAATTGGCCGGCCGGTTTATCGCCGGCCTGATTGAACATGCCGCCTCCTTCACGGCCATCGCCAACCCGCTGGTGAACAGCTACAAGCGCCTGGCATTCAGCGAGCTGGCCCCGGCCATCGCGGGCTGGTCGTCCAGTAGCCGGAATACCATGATCCGGGTCCCGAACCAGCAAGAAGCCCTGGCGCCCATTATCCTGCGCAGCCCCGACGCCGCGGCCAATCCCTACCTGGTGATTGCCGTCGCCCTGGCGTCCGGCCTGGACGGAATCGCCCGCCGGCTGGATCTCCCGCCCGCTCGGGATGATTTTCCCGCCCCTGAAACAAAAGGGTTTGCAAAAGAACGGCGGCTTCCCCGCAATTTGGGCGAATCCCTTTACGCCCTGAGCCGGGATGAACTGGTCTGCGGGGTGTTGGGCGAACAGATTACCGGGCTGTTCCGGAAGGTAAAGGAAGCCGAATGGGAGCGCTACGAAACCCAGGTGCACCAGTGGGAACTGGACGAATACCTGGCTAATTATTAATCCCGGGGGTACAAGGCCCCCCGAAGCAAAGTCGGATGGTACCCGGGCAATCAGCGACCAGTTATTTATTGATTACCTGGTTTGCTTGGGGCTACCCATTTTCAAAACATGAGCAAAAGGGGAGGGTTGTGTAAAGAGTTCGGTAGAGAGTAATTATTCCAGAAATAGGAAAGAGAAGAGAGCATAAGTGAGTATAGGAGAAGAGAGAGAAGGGAAAAAAGCAAAAAGAAGAGACCAAAAAGAACAAGAGAAACTACTCAGGCTGCCTTTTTATAAGCAGCACGGCAGCGCCACTTAATGTTTTGGGAGGATGGAAAAATGGGATACAGTAAAGGTATTAACGCCAGCGCGGCCACGCTCACCAGGTCGCGCACGGGCGACGATCAGTGCCCTTTTAGCGGAATGTGCGTAACCTGTTTAGACGGCTGTCCGGGCCTCTGCGAGGTCGGGAAGTCCGCCGTCCGGGGAAAGGAAGTCCTTTATCCCCAGCCGTTTGGCAAAACTACTTCCGCGTCTCAGAAAGATTACCCGGTGGATTATTCGCATTTTAACATCATGGGAACAGCTGTAGGCGCCTTCGGGATCGATCCCGATCCCGACAAAGCTATTTTCCCGGCGGTCAACCTGGAAACCGCCGTAGGCGCGAACGGCGATCTTAAGCTGGCTCTGCCGATCGTTATCGCAGCCATGGGCTCGACCAACGTGGCTGCCAATAACTGGGACCACCTGGCGGCCGGGGCGGCCATCTCGGGCGTGGGAATCGTCATTGGGGAAAACGTTTGCGCTATGGACCCGGAAGTAGAGATTAAAAACGGCCGGGTTGTTCATTCCCCGGATCTTTCCCGGCGGGTCAAGGACTTCCAGATGTGGGCCGGAGATAAAGGTTTTCTTGCCGTCCAGGCCAACGTGGAGGACACCCGGTTAGGCGTTCAGGAGTACGCCATCGAAAAATTAAATGTCGAAGCCGTCGAGCTCAAATGGGGCCAGGGCGCGAAAGACATCGGCGGGGAGGTCAAGTTGAACACGCTGGAGCGGGCCCTGCAGTTGAAGAGTCGCGGTTACATCGTTTTGCCCGATCCGGAAAACCAGCAGGTCCAGGCTGCTTTTAAAGCCGGTGCGTTTAGCGAGTTTGAGCGTCATTCCCGCATCGGGATGGTGGAGTACGAATCTTTCCTGGCCCGCGTCGAAGAACTGCGGAAAGCAGGCGCCAAATACGTTTTCTTGAAAACGGGCGCTTATCGTCCCGCCGATCTGGCCCGGGCGGTGAAGTTCGCTTCCGATGCCCGCCTCGACCTGTTGACGGTAGACGGAGCCGGCGGCGGCACAGGCATGAGCCCCTGGCGGATGATGAACGAATGGGGTGTTCCTACCCTTTATCTCCAGGCGCTGCTGGTAAAATACCTGGATAAGCTGGCCGCCAGGGGCGCCTACATCCCGCCCGTAGCCATTGCCGGCGGTTTTGCCCTGGAGGATTTGATCTTTAAGGGGCTGGCCATCGGGGCTCCCTACACGAAGGCGGTCGGAATTGCCCGTTCTCCTCTGGCGGCGGCAATGGTCGGCAAAACGGTGGGCGAGGCCGTTAAATCCGGCAAGGTTCCCAACGAATACAAGAAGTACGGGGATACCCTGGAGCAGGTCTTTATCGCCGCCGCCGAGCTGAAGGAAAAACTGGGCGGCGAAGCCTTCGCCCGGCTGCCCGTGGGCGCCATCGGGGTTTACACCTATTTTGAACGCCTGGCCCAAGGGTTGCGGCAGTTCATGTGCGGCGCCCGCAAGTTTGCCCTGTCTTATCTTACCCGCGACGATGTGGCCGCCCTCACCAGGGAAGCGGCGGAAATTACGGGCATTCGTTACATTATGGATGTGGATGCGGAAGAGGTCGAAGAAATTTTCGCCAGTTGACCAAAGGGTATTGCTTTCAACAAGTTGTTGGGTTATAATAAAGGCATCTTAAATAGGTAGATTAGATACAATGGTGTATCTAAGGAAGGCAAGGGTGCCCTCAGCAGGTTTTCGCTAAACCTGGCAAAGAGGGCATTTTTCTTCCCGTATTGATCAACCTGATGTTTATCATGACTGACGTCCTCGTCAAGGACGAAAATAGTCAGATCGGCAGTGAAAATAGAGGCACTAAGGCACTAAGGCACAGAGGCACAGAAGGATGAAAGGACCGGGAGGGCGGGAGCAAATGAGCACAGGCTTAACGGAACAAAGAGAACCATGACTTTTTACTTTGTGCCTTTGTGTGCCTGAATAACTTTTCCCTGCTTTGTGCCTTTG
>DAISHP010000153.1:0-5321 GCA_036822475.1 Bacillota bacterium | reverse complement strand
TGCACGGCCCCGTACGACCGCGGTGGCAGCAGGGCTCCAGGTTCACGTAAAGAGTGGCGCCCTGTGCTTTTTCCCCGGCTTCCCGCAGGGCCATGATCTCAGCGTGGGGCGAGCCGGCGCGGGCGTGGTAGCCCGTCCCCACGATCTCCCCATCCTTCACGAGCACAGCCCCGACCAGCGGATTGGGACTGGTGAATCCTTCCGCCTTTTTGGCCAGCTCCAGAGCCAGCCTCATGTAATGTTCGTCCACCGGCGATCACCAACATTCCGCAACATGTCGCGTCCCCTGGGTCTTTTACTCCTGTTTCCCATTTACCAGATCGTAAACCTGCTCTTTTAACTCAGGCGGGGCCAGAACAATTAAAACGTCCCCGCTATAGATGACGGTATCCGCCTGGGGGGACAGAATTTCTTCACCGTTCCGGAAAATGGAAAGGACAGTGGCCCCGGTTCTGGTACGAAACTCTGCTTCCCCCAGAGACTTGCCCGCCAGGGGCGAGCCGGGGGCAACCTTGATTTCCTCGATCCGCTGCAGGTTCCCGGCCATTTTAAAGGTGTAATCGAGGAGTTCGTTCATGAGCTTTTCGATTTCGAGGTTGATTTTATCCCTTTCTCTCAGCAGGCGGTGCAGCTTCTGCTGCATGTGGCGCAGCACCTGCCGGTGGCCGTACTCCGCCAAAAACTCTTCCGCCGCCTTCTGCGACCGGACCACCACCCCCACGCCGGGAACAACCTGCACAATGCCCGTCTCCTGGAGGAGGGTGAGCGCCCTCCGGATGGTCTCCGGGGAAACGCTGTACTTTCCGGCCAGCGTCGAACGGCCGAAAACTTTTTGCCCTTCCCGGTATTCCCCGCGGACGATTCTGGTCGCGATATCCACGGCAATGGTGGCGTACCTGGCCAGCACTTGAGTTTCCTGTGTTTCCATTTTATTGCTCCCTTTACGTTAGAAATAAAGAATTGGGATTAAGGGTTAAAGATTAGAAACACTGGTTACGAGAGTGTTTTCTACGTTTATCTTTTGCCCTTTCCCCCAATTCCCTATGTATTTATCTTTTATACTTACTCATCCGGATCGCTTTTAGTCCTGGTCATCAGTCCCACCAAACCACCATTATTATCGACAACCGGAAGCTGCCTGATTTTTTGCTTTTTCAAGATGTCCATCGCTTCTAAAATGGATGTGTTGGAGGGAACGGTAATGGGGTTTGGGGTCATGTGATTTTGATCAACATCAGACCGGGACCTCCTCGCATTTTTCTTTCCATTATAACACAAGTATGCAGAAAAAGTGAACTGGGAATTGGGGAATAGATGGTGGGAGATTGCAGAAAGGTTGGGGTTAAAGCAGCCAACCCCTAACCCTTAACCCCTAAATAATAAGTCCTGCCGTAAAAGCAGGACCCGGGAAAAGGAGGTATAGGATATATTCAGTTAATCATCTTCATTATGCCCTCTCTGCTTAGCTCTGTCTGTCGGCTAAACGACAGAAACGGTGTCAATTTTGCGACATGCAGTCAACACAAAAGAGCTTGCCGCTGCAGTCAGCGCTTGAACCGCGGCCCGTAGCCAGAGCGATTATTTTCCCTGAAACTCCGGCTTGCGCTTTTCCATGAAGGCGGCGATTCCTTCTTTCCTGTCTTCGGTCGAAAACAGCACGCCAAAGAGGTCCGCCTCGTGGGCCAGGGCCTTGTCCAGATCCATTTCCAGCCCTTCGTTTACCGCTTCCTTGGTCAGGCGCACGGCCACGGGGCCGCGCCGGGCGATGCGTTTGGCCAGGTCCCGGCAGAAGTCCAGCAGCTGGTCCGCCGGCACCACGTGGTTGACCAGGCCGATGCTCCGGGCGGTCTGGGCGTCGTACTGGTCCGCGGTAAAAAGGATTTCCTTTGCCCATCCGGGGTTCACCAGACGGGTCAGGCGCTGAGTTCCGCCAAAGCCGGCCATAATGCCCAGGTTTACTTCCGGCTGGCCCAGTTTCGCGTTTTCCGAGGCAACCCGGATGTCGCACGCCATGGCCAGTTCGCAGCCGCCGCCCAGGGCAAATCCGTTGATGGCTGCAATGACGGGTTTAGCCAGGTTCTCGATTTTGTTTAAGACCAGCTGCCCCTTCCGGGCAAAATCCCTTGCCTGAAGGGGAGTGAGCCCGCTCATGTAGACGATGTCCGCACCGGCCACAAAGGCGCGGTCGCCGGCGCCGGTGATAATGATCACCCGTACCTCCGGGTCGGCTTCCAGTTGCTCCATGGCCTGGCCAATTTCCATCACGGTGTCGTAATTTAAAGCATTCAACACTTTCGGCCGGTTAATGGTTAGAATGGCGATATTTTCCTCTTTCGTCACCAGGATATTGTTCCAGGTCACTTTGCCCGCCTCCTTTTAAACCTTTCTTTCCACCAGCATGGCCATTCCCTGGCCGCCGCCGATGCACATGGTGACCAGGCCGTAACGGTGACCTTTCCGTTTCATTTCGTGCATGATGGTGACGACCAGCCGGGCACCGGTGCAGCCGATGGGGTGCCCCAGGGAGATGCCGCTGCCCAGGGGGTTGGTCTGTTCAAGATTTAAACCGAGCTCCCGCAGGCAGGCGATGGCCTGGGCGGCAAAGGCTTCGTTCAGCTCGACGACGTCCAGGTCGGCAACGGAAAGACTCGCTTTTTTCAGGACCTTCCGGACCGCCGGAACGGGGCCTAAGCCCATGTAAGCGGGATCCACGCCACCGGAAGCGTACGCCTTAATAGTTACCCAGGGTTCCAGGCCCAGCTCTTCAGCCTTCCGGCGGGACATTAAAACCACGGCGGCGGCCCCATCGTTGATCCCGGAAGAGTTGCCCGCCGTAACCACCCCGTCTTTACGGAAGGCCGGCGGCAGCTTGGCCATTTTTTCCAGGGTGGTCTCCATGGGCCGCTCGTCGGTGGCAAAGACGATGGAATCGCCCTTTCTTTGCGGGATAACCACGGGCACAATTTCTTCCCGGAAAAGACCTTCCTTGATCGCCGTCCGGGCCCGCTGGTGGCTGAGCAGGCCGATTTGATCCTGCTCCTGGCGGGTGATTCCGTACCTGGCGGCAATGTTTTCGGCCGTATTGCCCATGTGGTAGCCGTAAAAGATTTCCCAGAGCCCGTCGAAAACCATTAAATCCACGCATTCCCCTTTGGCGCTGACGTCCATCCGATAACCCCAGCGAGCCCTGGGTAGCAGGTAGGGAGCACAGCTCATGTTTTCCATCCCGCCGGCCACCACTACCTCCGCTTCCCCCAGCATGATGGCCTGGGCGCCGAGGGTAATGGCCTTTAACCCGGAAGCGCAGACCTTGTTAACGGTAAATGCAACGGTTTCCTTGGGTACCCCGGCGTAAACCGCCGCCTGGCGGGCCGGGTTCTGGCCCTGCCCGCCCTGGAGGACGTTACCCATGATCACCTCGTCCACCTGGACCTCCCGCAGGGAATCGTCCCAATCGGCAAACGACTTTTCCAGTTCGGTCATGCCGCCCTTTAGGGCATCCGGACCGAAGCCCAGCAGCTCTTCGCCGGATTTCGGCCTTAAGCCGGCCCTTTTCAGAACCTCCCTGATCACCAAACTCCCCAGCTTAACCGCCGGAACGTCTTTCAGCGAGCCGCCGAAAGAACCGATGGCCGTTCGTGCTCCGCTGACAATCACTACTTCGCGCACCGGGAGAAGCTTCCCCCCTTCCATTAAGAATCACTGAAATGGCGTTTTGATCATCTCGCCTTGGGAAGCCACAAAGTTGATCAGGCACAAAGGCACAAAGTTCAAAACAGGTACCGGGTGGATTCTATTCTTCGGTGCCTCTGCTTCTCTGGGCCTTTATGCCGCCGGCTATTTATCCCCTGGTCCCTTTGTCCCCTTCTTTCCTTGTGCCTCTGTGCCTTTCTTTTTTGTGCCTTTGGGCCTCTTTTTACGATGATGCCAGCAGCTTCTTAAACTCCTCCGTCAGCAAGGGCACGGCCTGGAACAGATCGGCCACGATACCGTAGGTGGCCACTTTGAAGATATTGGCCTCCGGGTCCTTGTTGATGGCCACGATGCACTTAGAGGAGCCCATCCCGGCCAGGTGCTGGATGGCCCCGGAGATCCCGCAGGCGATGTAGATGGTGGGGGAAACGGTTTTGCCCGTCTGGCCCACCTGCATGCTGTGCGGCGCCCAGCCGGCGTCCACGGCGGCCCGGGAAGCGCCCACGGCGGCGCCTAAAACGTCGGCCAGCTCTTCTAAAATCTTGAAGTTCTCCGGGCCCTTCATGCCCCGGCCGCCGGAAACAATGATGTCCGCTTCGGTAAGTTCGGGGCGGGTGCTGACCTGGCGGAAGACCTCCCGGATAACCTGCCGGAGGTCGCCGGGATCGGCGCTGACCGGGACGACTTCGGCGGTTCTGCCCTCCTGGGGAGCGGCCACGGGCAGGACGTTCGGCCGGATGGTGGCCATTACCGGCCGGGCCTCCGGGCAGCATGCCCTGACAAAGGCCTTGCCGGCGTATATCGGCCGGGTGAAGACCAGCTGGCCGTCTTCTAAGGCAATGTCCGTGCAGTCGGTCAGCAGGCCCGTGTTCAGCCGCTGGGCCACCTGGGCGGCCAGGTCCCGGCCGCGGATGGTGCAGCCGAGCAGGAAGGCGGAGGGCTGGTGCTCCTTAATCAGGCCGGCGACCACTTTGGTGTAGCCGTCGGTGGTGTAGTTTTCCAGTTTGTCCCCCTCGATGACGTACACTTTATCGGCCCCGTAGGCGCCCAGGCCCGGGGCCAGTTCCGCCACGCCCTTGCCGCCCACCAGGACGGCGCCCAGTTCTTCGCCCAGCTGGTCGGCAAACTTGCGCCCGGCGCTTAAAATTTCGTAGGTAACCTTTTTAATTTTGTTGTCGCGGACTTCCGCGTAAACCCAGATTCCCTTCGCCATTTGCCTTTCCTCCTTATTTAGATAACCTTGGCTTCTTCGCGTAAGGCTTTGACCAGAGCGGCCACTGCTTCGGGAACTTCGCCTTCGAGAATTTTGCCGGCAGCCCGGGGCTGGGGCAGGAAGTACTCCAGTACCTTCACTTTGGGGGCCACCTGGTCGGCGCTCAAGCCCAGGTCGGCCAGACTCTTTTTCTCCAGCGGCTTCTTTTTGGCCTGCATGATCCCTTTCATGGTCGGGTAACGCGGCTCGTTTAAGCCCTTTTGGGCGGTCAAAACGGCCGGCAAGGGAACTTCCACCACCTCGTTCCCGCCTTCGATGTCGCGGGTGGCGACCGCTTTGCCGGCTTCAATTTCGATTTTGGTGACCTGGTTGACCACGGGGAGGTCTAAGATTTCCGCCACGCGACCCGCCACCT
>DAISHP010000152.1:0-5326 GCA_036822475.1 Bacillota bacterium | reverse complement strand
CCAGCCTGGTTGTGGACATCGGCGGCGGCGTCCTGGTGGAGGTGCCGAAAAAGCACGCCACCAAAAGCTACGCCCGCCTTCCGGAAATCTTCCGGCCCGGCCAGGCGGTGAAGGCGAAGGTTTTGCAGGTGGACAGCCAGACCGGCGTAATCAGAGTCTCCCTGGCCGACGTGGAACCCGATCCCTGGGCTACGGCGGCTTTCAAGCGCGGTGAAATTGTGGCCGGGCGCGTGGTCAACGTGGGCAGCGTCGTTTTCGTGGAAGTTTTGCCCGGCCTGGTGGGTATCGCCCCTTTGCCGCTTAGGGGCAGGCTGCGCCGGGGGGACAGGGTGGCGGCGGTGGTGACCAGTTTTGACCGGGAGAAGAGGAAGCTCCATTTGCAACTGCGCGGCGGGAGGCTGGCGTAGGTATAGGCCCGGCTGAAAAAGGCCGGGCTTTTTGTTTTTGCGGGGGCCGGTTTTCCCGGCGGGAAGGAGGGGTGCAGTAAAGCCGGGCGGCCCGGAGACTTCACAAGCAAGTAACACAAAAAGCGAAAGGAGTGGTTTTCGTGAACCCCACTGTTATTCTGGAAAGCAGGACGTTGCGCGATGAGCTTACGGCAAAGACCTATGTGCTGGAAAAGGTGAAATTCCTGCGTTTGTTGCCGGACAACCAGCACGCTACCACGGAGATGGTAGCCAATTTCTATGAGGTACAGGAAACCACTATCAGACAGCTTTTATTTAGACATAAAGACGAGTTGGAGAGCGATAGTATTAAAATTTTGACCCGGAAAGAGCTGAGTGACATATTGTCACTCCCCTCCTGGAAATTGACGGAAGATGGGTATATCGGGCGGTATGCAAGTAAAATAATTCTCTTCCCCCGCCGGGCTATCCTCCGGGTAGGTATGTTGCTCCGGGACTCCGAGGTTGCCAAGAAAGTCCGGGATTACCTGCTGGACGCCGAACACGTCACGACCGTCCGGGACCTGGACCGCATGAATCTGGAGCTGGTCTTGCTGGAAAAGAAATATGCCTTCAAAGAGCTTGAGGTCAGAGAGCTTCAATTACAGGCCGAACGTGAAAAAAACCAGCGGCTGCTGGAGGCCGTGTTGAAGCTCCCACTCCCCGCCGACTTCCAGAAGGCCGTCATCTCCCGCCTGGCCGGGTTGGAAGTCCAGCCGACGGTCAAATACTACGCCACGGAAGAGCTGGCCGGTAAGTTCACCTTCGAGTTCGGGACTAAGATTACCGGTATGAGGCTGGCGATGCTGGCGAAGACCCACGGTGTCAGGCCGGACAGGGAGGCCGGGGAGATGGAGAACGAGTTTGCCGTGGTCAGCGTGGCCCCAGCCGTGAACAGAAAGACCGGCAGGGTCATCGAGGGCAAGGTTGTGGAGCAGATCCTGTATAAAGAGGCCGCCGTGCCCGTCCTGCGCTCCCTGGTGCGGCAGTGGCTCGAAACTCAACCGGTGAGACAAGGAAGAAAGAGAAAAGTTCCGGCTCAATAAACGGGAAGGAGGTGTCGCCTTTGCACGGGAGAACGGTATTCGCCGTGCTGGAAAGCACTAGCCGTGTCTTTGGAGTTGAGAGGGGGGAGGCCGTGAGGCTGAGAGAAGCCTACAAAAAACTCAACGAAGCCGTCAGGAAGCGACTGCCCGAGGAAGTCCTGCTGCGGCGCTTCCAGGAGTTCGCCGCTTCCCTGGTGGACTTCGCCGCCGGAGGGGGAGGGCGGGTCGTCTCCGCCCGCTCCCCCTCCGGGGCAGAAATTTTCTGGGTCCTGAAGGACGGTGAGCTGACCGGCTTCCTGCCCGCGGGTTTCCTGCCAGAGTTTGCGGCGGACGTCCCTTCCTTTATGCCGCCTGAAGCAGAGTTTGACGCGAACGAAAACAACGTGGCGAACGCTGTTTTCGTGCTCGGCATGGACGAGGACCCGTCCGAGCTGCTGCCCTACACCCTGCCTCTGCTGAGGCACGGGTTTCAGTCCTACTTCTGGCTGCGCCGGGGAAAGTGGCGGAAGCGGTACGTTTGTTGCACTCCCGCAGGTAAACGCCTGCTGTGAGGCGGTGACGGCCGGTGTGAGCGTCTACTGCGACCCGAAAAAACCCGAAACCGGCATAATCACGTCGAAGAAAGCCCTGCGCGTCCTGGAGTTTCTGGAGTCCTGCGCCGGAGCGCCGGAACCGGCGGTGTCCCTGCTCTTCCCGGACTGCGCCCGCTTTTTGAGAATCCTGCGCGGCTCCGGCTACGCCCGGCGTTGCTGGACGCCGGGGCAGGACCCCTTCTGGTGCCCGGTGTCCTTTCCGGTGCCCAGGACAAGAGAAGAGTACATTGCCCGTTGCGCTTTGGGGTGGTTGGCGGCAAGGCTTGTGGAAGCGGGAGGTAGAATGGAAAAAGGCAAGGCGGTCTTCCCGACCGGAAAGGCGTTCCAGGTGGCGGTCTGGCCGGGGAGGCTGCCGGAAGGCCCGGCGCTGGTGGTGTCGCTTAACGGGGAAAGGCCGGGGCTGAAGGCGGGGCAGTTTTGGGTAAGTGGTTTAGAGCTACCAGAAAAGCAGTTAAGAAAATGTCTGAAAAATTAATCTTATTTGGGCCGAACGCCTGGAAGCGCAAAATATTGCCCTCTACGGCAATATTTTGCGCTTTTTTCTTTTTCTGCGGGGCCTCTTGACTGTTTTCACCAGACGAGGTATAATCAAGTCGACCAAGCCCAACTTTTCCGTTTCAGGCCTTTGGCCTGCGCTCTTCTCACGAAGAGCTTCCCGTTCTCCCGCCGAAAGGCGGCAAGGTGTCGGGGTGAAATTTCCCCGGCATGGCGCACGGGCAGATTTAAATCTGCCGACGGTGGCCCGGTAGTGGCGGCTATCGGATACGCTTCCGCCTGCCGCAGGTGACGGCAGCCCACGAAAACCCCTGCGGTAAGGCCCCCGGCGGCTGCACGGCGGGCAGGTGGTTAAACTTGTGAGTTTAAAAGACGCTTGCTTACAGGCGTCTTTTTGCTTTTTACCGGGTATTCCGCCGAAAGGCTGAATATACGGCAGGCTTCTCCCTCAGCCTGCGCCTTTATGCATCTCCGGAAGGAGGTGATCAGAGCGCAGGGGAGGGGGCCTGCGCCGGGAGCATGTTGTTAAAGATTACGGCGCTTGTTTTGTGTGCCACGTTTGCCCGGATGGGCATGTGGTTTGCGCTGGCGGTGCGCCGGAAAACTGCCGGGGCTTAAACGCCCCAGGCGGTAGAAAGGCAATGACGGCCCGACTTTGCGAGTTCTCCGTGGGCGCGACGGAGAGTTCCGGCCTTGCAGAGTCCGGGCCGTTTTTGCGTTTAAATAGAACCGGGGCGGCGGCCCCAAAGAAAATCACTTCTTTCAAGGAGGTGATTGAAGGGGCCGCCAGCCGGAAGGCGGCCCCGGTGTCATGAGAGTTTTCGACAGGGTGATGGCGGTCGAGCGAAAGGTGAACAAAAAACTGCGGTCAATTTTAGAGCCGCGGCTGGAGGGGGCGAGAGAGGCCGTGTTGCGTGAGGTCGACACCTGGCAGGGGTACCGGGAAATGCCCGCGTTCTGGAGCTTCTACGCCACTAACGCGACGGTAGCCTGCCGCAAGTGCGGCGTGGTCTTGCCGCTAGCGTGGAAGAGCGTAGAAAAGCCCTGCCTTTGCGGGAAGCCCGACCCTGGTGTCATGGTGCCGCTTCACGCGGCCGGGTTGGGTAAGGAGGAGTTGCATGAGATGCTGAACAAGGTTTATGAAGAGGCGCGCAAGGAAATTGAGCTGGAAGAGGCGGGGGCCGTCGCTTGAGGCGGCCCTCCTGATCTCACTTAAGGAGGTTTATAAAATGCAAGCTATTGTGAGAACCCTTCTCAACACAGGTGAAATCGAATCCGCCGCCGGTCGTTCTTTCGCGGCGAAATGCCGGATATACGACCTGGACGCGCGGATCAAAGCGCAGGAAGCTGCCCTTTCCCCCGCCCAGCGCGCAAACCCCCCGGAGCTGGCTAAACTCCACCAGGAGCTGAACCAGGCCCGAGCCGAGTACGCCGACAGCGAGGCGAAGCTGGAGGCCTTAAAGGCCCGCCACGCCGGGGCCGTGGCCCTGGCAAACCTGCTGGCCGCCATGACCCAGGCCGGGAAGGACACCCAGGCGCTGGAAGCGGCGATAGAGGCGGCGCTGAACGGGCAGGCCGCGCAAGCGCAAAAGCCCGCCGTTCAACCTGCCCAGGTTGCTGCCCAGCAGGCCCAACCGGCCCAGCCGCAGGCACCGGCCCAGGCCGCCCAGCAAAACGACGGCACGGCCACCGGCACCTTCACCGTGACGGAGGCCAGGGCGACTAAATCGCCCGGTGTCGTTAGGGCCTACTGCCTGGCTGAAGACGGTTCCAAAGTGGCCGTCTACGGCAAGAACGGCAACGGGCAGACGCTGGCCCAGGCAATCGGGAAGCAGGTCGAAGTCCGGTACCGGCAAGGCGACAAAGGATTAATCGCTTTAAACGTCCGCCTTGCCGGTTAGACCGGCCCGTGGTAAAATGGGAGTGATGAAATTGCCTGTAATCTGCGAGTTTGCAGGGGTCAAAATCTGCATGTACTACCACGACCACCTGCCGCCTCACGTTCACGTCCTGGCCCCCGGTTTCCAGGCGCTGGTTTCCATACCCGGAGGCGATGTCCTGGCCGGGAAACTGCCTGGGAAAACAAAGGAGCGGGTTATCGGCTGGGTGCGGGAAAACGGCAGGACGCTGGTAGAAAACTGGCATAGGACGCAAAAGGGCGAACCCATCGTGAAGATGCGGCCGCCCCAAGAGGGGTGATAAGTAACGTGTTTGGTCAGGGAGTGAAAAGCGTCCTCCACGTGGTCCGAAGTGCCTACCCGGTAGGGGAGCGGTATCTTATCCTGGAGTTTGACGACGGGGAGTACCGGGTGGCCGACGTAAAGCCTTTTATGATCGGGCCGGTCTTTGAGCCGTTAAAAGACAGGGCTTTTTTTAGACAGGTAAAGGTTGACCCCGAAACGGGAACCGTGACCTGGCCGAACGAAGCCGACCTCGACCCGGATGTGCTTTACGCGAAAAGCGTACCACTGGTGCTTCCCGAAGAGGCTTTTGCTTAAAACCGGAGAGGTCAACACACCTTATAAAAACCAACAGGCAAGTCCAAAAGGCAGTCTCCCGAAAGGGACTGCCTTTTTATATTCCCGAAAGGAGAGTGTTTTGCAATGATAACTGCCCATGAAAGTTATTACCGGAACTTGAAAGATAACATCCGCTGGGGCAACCAGGATATTCAGCAAACCCTGGCCGACCTGCGCTGGGAGATTACCACCATGTTTGTAATCAGCATGGCGGCCAACACCTTCCT
>DAISHP010000151.1:0-5332 GCA_036822475.1 Bacillota bacterium | reverse complement strand
TTTTTCCTCTTCCGTTAAAGGACCGGGCTTGAAGAGGACACTGTCCGGCACTCCCAGCTTGCCGATGTCGTGCATCTCCACCAGAAGGCGCAAACTGTCCATTTCTTTGCGCGAAAGCCCCACCGCTTCCCCCAGCAGGCAGGCCATCTCTTTCATCCGCCCCGTGTCGTGGAAGTCTTTTTTCGCCAGAGCCGCCTTGAGGGCGCGGATCACCGCCGCCCGCGGGTCTTTTCCGCTGGCAAGCTTGTTCACGTACATCGCGTCGTCTGCTTCCTTATAGACCTCCCACAGCGGACGCGAAGCATCTTTTGCCGTCGCTGCCCCCACAGAGATGCCCAAAGGGAGATCCGAATGCTGCGCGCTGTCCTTCTCAGCGGCCTGAACTATGCGTCTGACCACTTCTTCGGCCGCCTTCCGGTCCGTTTGGGGCAGGACCACGGCAAACTCGTCCCCGCCGACCCGAGCCACCACGTCGGACTCCCGGACACAACTGGTAATTACCTTTGCCGCCCGGCGCAAGAGTTCGTCACCCTGCTCGTGCCCCAGCATGTCGTTGACCACTTTTAAACCGTCGAGGTCGCCGAGAATAAGGCTGACGGGAAAAGAGCGTCCTCTGTCCAGCCGCCGCAGCTCTTCCTCGAAGAAGGCGCGGTTATAAAGCCCGGTGAGGGCGTCGCGGGTGCTGCAGTACCTCAGTTCTTCCTCCATCTTCTTGCGCTCGCCGATGTCGCGGATGCACTGGACCGCCCCGAGAAGGTTCCCCTTGTCGTCGCAAATAGGGGCCGCGAGGGTCCAGAAGTGAAGCCCCCTGCCGCTGCAGGCGAAAGGGGCAAAACCTTCGCCGACGAGAATATGGCCCTTCCTCTCGATTTTCTCGTACTCCCGCTCCCATTCCTTGCCGTTGCCAAGCAGGATGTTGACGAGGATTGGTCTTTTTTCCCCGTAAAACGGAACGGCGTAAGCGTATTCGCCCCTGCCCAGCATTTCATCCCTCTTGACTCCCGTCATTTCCTCCATGGCCCGGTTCCAGACGAGCACCTTCCCTTCGCGGTCAACGGCAAGGGTGGCGTCGGGAAGGGAATCGACGATTCTTTCGAGAAGGTTCAGTCTCTCTACCGGCCGTTCCGGCAAAAGCACGGCGCCGTCACCGAGCAAGAGTTCCAGAAATCTTTTGGCCGCTTCGGTTTTTTTCTCCGGCAGAGTGTCCACCAGCCGGTGAAGATCGTCTTTTCGCTGGCCCGGATTCACGCAGTCCAACCCTTCCCTCTGAGCATCTTTTTCCGTATTTTCTTTTTTCGGGGAGCTAAAAATCCTGCCAGAAAAAAGAAAAATATGCAGTACAGCTATCTTTCCGCCGCAACCGCCCCTGCTTCAGGGTCGGATTTCGCCCGGCAACACTCCAAGACCAATTTTTCCACCTTCCGGCGGGCTGCCGGACAACAGCCAAAGGGCGCCTGCTGCCGCGCTTGCGTTTGCCTCTGGGTACATGCCCGAAGGCACCGTTTGTTGTTTAATTATACCCCGACCAGAGCAGAAAAAGAAGCGCCAATATCCGAACATCAGGAAAATTTCCCTGCCTCGTTTCCCAATTCCTGATTTCCGTTTTTAGAAACACCTCTCTAGGGGTATCTTCCGCCGGGAGGCCCTGGTCTTAGGAGGCAAGAAAACGACCTCCCCTCCTGTCATGTTCCTGTCCATCACAACCCGCTTCACTTGCAAATACCCCGCTTCCAGGTCAACATCTTCCCATTTAAGGCCCAACAGTTCCCCCATTCTCATGCCGGTGGAAAGCGCCAGAACGAAGAGGGTGTAGTGTTTTGACTTTTTGGCCGACTCTAAAAACTTGGCCGCTTCTTCCTCTGTCCACA
Source organism: Bacillota bacterium (assembly GCA_036822475.1). Taxonomy (GTDB): domain Bacteria; phylum Bacillota; class Desulfotomaculia; order Desulfotomaculales; family Nap2-2B; genus JAIMBK01. The sequence continues at coordinate 3,464 of DAISHP010000151.1, read as the reverse complement.
CCTGCATTTCCTGCTGTTTTGTGCGCGGGGGTTTCATCCCTTCTATCGGGTTTTTTGCCAGCAGTCCCCAATTAACGGCACGGCGCAGGGCGGTTGCCAGGAGTGTATGGGCCTTCTTGACCGTTTCGGGGGATAGCTTCTGGAGCATAATTGACAGTGCTTTCTGTATTTCCAGCGGCGTTAGTTTGATCAGGGGTGCCCCGGCCAGCGGGGTATCCCTCCATAACCGGACAAAGGTGCGGTAGGAAAAGGCGGTTGATGGTTTAATTTCCGATCCTATCGCTTTTAGCCAGCTATCCAGGTATTCCCCCAGGGTCAGCCTGGCGGGAGCTGTACCCAGGCCGCCACTGTAGTGTTCAACCAGAAGCTTCGCCAACTCCCTCTCGGCGTCCTCTTTAGTTCCCTGGACGGTGACCCATCTCTGCCTGCGCTTTCCGGTCTCAGGGTCCCTGGGCAGGTCCACTACCACTGCCCAGGAATTTTTTCCGCGTTTTCTGATGTGTCCTTTCACTTTTCCGACCTCCCGCATTTACTGCGGGCGGAGGGACGGGTTATGGTTTCGCCGCCCTGCCGCCCTTTTCCTGCTTCCCCATCATCCACTCGACGAGCCGCGCCTTGGGCACCCTGATGAAGCTGCCCAGGCGGATACTGGGGATGATCCCCTGTCGCACATACTCGTAAGCCGTAGATCGCTTGAGTCGCAGGATTCCGGCCACCTCCTCCACGGTGAGAAAAGCGGGCATGGATTCAATTTCCCGCTCGGTGAGCATGGACGAATCACCTCCCATAAAACAAAAAAACCGGGCGTTTACAGCCCGGCCCGCGAAAATTACCCGTAGAACACCCTCACCCCGGCCAGCCCCGCCAGCTCCCGGTCCAGTTTCTCCACCCGCAGCTCCAGCCAGGCGGCCTCCACCGCCTTCACCACTTCCCCCAGCGCCCACTCCCTTATCTCCGCAATTGCCGCTCTCACCGGCAGTGCCCCCCCTGTACCCCCGGCAGTGTGTCATTGCGTCCACCACCTCGCAGGCCACCACCACAAGCGCCGGGCGGCCCGGCTCCGTGCCGTCCGGGTAGCCCTTGCCGCCCGGCCTTTCGTGGTGGGCGAAGGTTGTCTCCCTACGCCCTCATGCTCCTCACCTTCGGCGTCCACTCCCCCTGCCGGAAGACCACCACGCACGAAGGGAAAGGAGCGCCGTTCACCGCGCCGCCGAATTTCAGACGGCCCCGGACGAACCGGATTTCCGCCGCCCGCATGACGTAATCGTGCCACCAGGCCGTGTCCGTCCGGGCCGGGAGGAGGCAGACCACGACCGCCCCTTTTTGGGCTTCCAGGAAGGCTTTTCTCACCCATTTGCCGATCTCCCGGCCGTAGGGAGGGTTCATGTAGCAAATTTCCGGGGCCCAAGACTGCCGCAGGCCGTCCTCTTCCGGGGTGAAGTGCCGGGCGCACTTGGCGTTCTCCAGCCGGGCGCACACGTCCAGGGTGAAACCGAATTCGGCGTCCAGCTTTTCAAAGAAGCCCCGGGGAGTCTCCCACTTGGCGGTGGCGCTTGAGAATAAGGCCGGGCTGATCACCTCTTCTTCCCCCTTTCCGCGTTCAGGACAAACAGCAGCGCCCTTCCCACCAGATCGGCAAAGTCCTCGGCAGGGCCGGTCATTTCGGCGGAATTGCAACCGGTGTCATATACTTTCAGGTGGCACTCCTTCGGGTAGACCATGACCATCAGCCGCCACCCTCGGGCGCAAATCTCCCGGACCATCGTTTCCACGTCCGGAAGCCAGGCGTCTCCCGGCTTAGGTTGCCACGCTAACCCGGCTTCTTTGAGTTGCCGTGTCGTGCCCGGTCAAGGTATCGTCAAGGACCTCTACCAGAAGTTCTTACACGTCGCCCGCTGGGGACACGGGAGGCACAAGATGCTACAGCTACGCCAATCGACAAAAAATTACAAAATACACCCCTTGTTTTTTTCTTTTTTTTTGCTAATCTTACCATTGAACTCAAAGCATGTGGAAGAAAATACGCTTCCCGATTTTCCAAAGCGCAGGGAGGGTCAGGAAATGCGTCTTTATTTTCCTGTCGGGCAGTCGGAAACACTGGAAGTCTCGTGGAGCAACGAAAAGCACGAAGTGACCATTGTTCCGCCAGACGGATGCCTGGATCTTGCTCCTTTTCGCCTGCCTCCCAGAGTACCTTTTACCATCAGCAAGGCGGGGAATCGGCTTTTCGTCACGACCCGGGAAGACCTTAGCACTCTGGATGGCACGGTTGAACTCGTGAGAAGCAGCCTTTGCAGTGATGTCCAGGTCGAGGAAGAAAGCCTCTATCCTCTGTCGCCAACCACTGTCTTCTATGCGGACGATATGTGGATAGTCCTCTTCGCGGAATTGACGGGCGTACGTCGCCCCCTCCCCGTGGTAGTTTCCTGGTGGCATGAGGGAAAGCCATGGTTCGTCACGGTGGGACAGATTCCGCCCCTGCTTCCGGAAGATGAAAGAACAAAGCTTGTGCGTAGTTACGCTTCCGGATTCTCTATCGATCCATTGATGCCAAAGGGAACATGGGAAATAAGGCCTGACCTCCCTACCGGCAGGAACCTCTGTCGCGCCGAAATCAGGCTATTGGAAGGAAAGCGGCCACGTTATGGGGAAAGCGGGGCTCTCTTTCGCTTAAAATCAGGAGGAGGTAGAATATTAGATGAGCTGGTGGAGTAAGGTAAGCCACACAGCAGCCTATACTGCTAAAAGAGCAGGGTACGGTTTCTGGGAAGGAACTAAGGATCTTGTAAGAAGCTACGACCCGCGTACCTGGGACCAGAAAGAGGCAGCCCAGAATGTGGCCAAGGATTACGCCCTGGGGAAGGCGGGGAGCTATTACAAGCTGGTCAAAGCAGGAGCAGAAGTGGGAAAGGTTGGTCAGTTTGCCCTCAAGGCCGTGCCGTTACTCTTATATCTCTTTTACTTTCATCAACAATCCCTGTTATTTGATTAACCATTTCCGGATAAGTAGTTTGTTCTCGCTGTTTTCCCTCCAAAGGTTGAGCATCTGATCAATTCTTGCGATTGCAAACGCATCCACCATTTCTTGAATTCTATAGTTTGTTTTTGCTTCGGGGTGGAAATGTGCAGCTGCTATTTTCGCCACTTCTTCAAAAGTTTTCCCCAGTTTGGTTGAAAAAGGACGTTCCAGCCTCTTAATTAGAATTGCTTTTGGCGGGAACACGGCTTCTAAAAAAGGCTGCTTTTTGCCTTCAAAATCTTCTTCATGACCTGCTTCTTCATCTAAAAAACCTTTTGAAAGATTTGCCGCCCTGTCCACCAGGGGGATTAAACGCCTTTGGAAGTAACTGGCTAAATAGTTTTTTATTTCATGTTTCAATTCAGACGGTAATGGCGAGATGCTCACGTACCTATCCCCTTTTTTGCCAAATAAATACCGATTCGTAAAAATCAGCCGCTCGCCT
>DAISHP010000150.1:0-5338 GCA_036822475.1 Bacillota bacterium | reverse complement strand
TGCGGGGGACGGCGAAGGTGACGGTGGAAGGGGTGGAAACCTTCGTGCGCAGCGGTGAAAGCACCTTCGTCCAGAGCGGCAAAAAGCACCGTCTGGAAAACCCGGGGAAGGTTTTGCTGGAGGTCATCGAAGTGCAATTGGGCGAGTACCTGGAGGAAGACGACATTGTGCGGTTCGATGACGATTTCGGGCGGGATTGAGGCAGGGCGCCTGGCTTGTGGCCGGAAGAGCCGCTGGATTTATCCCCGGACACCTTCTGGTCGTTTGGGAACTGTGTTGAAAGGATGGTTTTATGGTTTCAGTGATTCCAAACGGTTCAAAGTATTTACAATTACTGAGTAAAGCTTTAAACAATTCTGAAGTTATATGTGAGCAACGTTTCGGCCTGAAAAAAAAGATGAACCCAACCGTGAAAAGATTATCCCTAAAACCTCAGAAGCAGATGTCCGGCAGAAATTTCTTGAGAAGGGAATACCCTTAATCCAGGGTGTCATGCCGCTTTGGGAGATAGTTCTGCCGGGAACAGTGGAGAGCAAAGTTAAGATAATTCAGGCGACGCTTTCACTTATTTCCGGGGGTCTTCCTCTATGTGTACAGGCTGTATTGATGGCGTGTGACGCAGGGCATGTTGAACCTGGTGAGGAAGTTATCAGTATGAGTGCGGATACTGCCATTGTTGCCAGAGCTGCGCAGACGAGGTGGCTATTTCACCCGGAAAGGGGATTGGAGATAAGAGAAATTATTTGCATGCCCAGGTACTGCAACATTTCTCGGCCTGGAACATCACGTAAAGAGTTGGGGAAAATAAAGGAGGAGGACTGGTGTCCCCCTCCTCCAGTGCCTTTCCCCATAAAGTTTCTTCATCGTATTCTAAAAGGTCCCATGGGTCCCCTTCCGCCATTATGAAAATATTAAAATAGTGTTTCCATAGTGCAAGTTCCTTTTCGCTAATTTCAATCCCGGGAATAGTACCGAAATTGTCCAGGTGTTCAAAAAGGACAATTGTATTGACACCAAATTTTCGCTGGAATTCTAAAAGTCTTTCCCGGGAATAATCGGGTTCTTCCACGACAAGGAAGCCAGGCCCCAGGTTATTCAGTTCTTGAAGGTCCATAATTCTTACTCCTCCAGGATTACCTCTGTTCGGTAAGGCGCTGTATTATATACATATCACGAAATTGGGTTATCTGTCACCATCGATAACCGGGGAAATCTGGCCATTTGAATCCTGTTAAAGCAGGGGTGCTTAAATTTGAAAGTATTATATATAATTCTCCCCAAAAAACGCTTATTTAAAACTATTCCGCATGGGCCGGCCGGACGACCTGCTGCTCGTTGCCCTGCCGGCCGGGGTGGGCCTGGCCGTTTTGCGGGAGCCGGTGGTACAGCTGCTTTTTATGCGCGGCGCCTTTGCCGAAAGGGATGCGGCCATGACCGTTTTTAGGTGCCGGCTTTTAAACACTGGCTTTACGACGCCCAACAGCTCTACGCCAAAAAAATGTACCTTTTGCTTCCCCTGCAGGTATTCAAGATCCGCAAAAAGGCCAAAGGAAAGATGGACGCAGAAACTTACCGCAATCTCCTTCAAACAGCCGAAGAAGTCGTCAAGACCATCACCCTGGCCCTGGCGGAAGCAAAAATCACCCCCGAAGACGCCGGGGAAATGCACGCCATTATGCTCAACATCATGGAATATCTGTACGGTAAATACGGTGATTACAGCAAAATCGACCAGGAGGTGAAGAACATGATTAAGACTTTCTACGACCCCGGGTTGGTGGAAAAAGGCAGTCGCTTAATCTTGCAAAAACAAATCAAGAAACGTTTCGGCGCGGTGCCTCAGGATATTGAAGAAAGAATCAACGCCCTGGAGCAGGCCCAGCTCGAAGCGCTGGCCGAAAAGATCCTGGAAATAACCACCGAAGAAGAACTGCGGCGGGCAATTGCGGTCAGACATTGAGTATTTTTGTGGTCCAGGAAGCATTCGCCAGTTGGCCCTAACATCATTAGTATACCCTGGCGCAACACATACCCGCTTTGAACACAGCCTGGGAGTCATGCACCTGGCGTCCAGGGTAATGGATTCTTTGTATAAACGGCCGTTTATAAGGCAACGCTTCCCGGAAGACGAGTTTAAAAGGTTACGGCAGTTGGTCCGGCTTGCCGCATTCTGCATGATGTTGGGCACGCTCCTTTTTCCCATGGTGGCGAAGGAGTTTTCCCAACGGGTTTAAAACATGAGCATTATTCGGTTGTCATTATCCGCAAGTACTTTGCCCCCATTATCAATAAATATTTCCCAGAAAGATAAGTCTTGCGGGGATCCCGGCAAGTTTTCAGCTTCCCAATTTTGCCGCCAGGTGTTATCATAGAGGTAAAGATTAAGGTTGAATAACGGGTTTGACGCATAATACAATTTGCCATAAATAAAAGAAAGAGGTGCCCTGCAAATGATAGACAGTGTATATAAAGGGATTGTCACGGGTGATGTAGTCGTTTTAGAAGAAGGAAAATCAATTCCGGAAGGAACGAAAGTAATTGTAATTCCTGAACGAAAAATGAAAAAAAAGCCAGATTTCGAATCCGACCCTTTTTTGACTGTAGACGAATGGGCTCCTCCGATCATCACTGAACTTCCGGGTGATTTTGCCCACCAGCATGACCATTATCTTTATGGGACAGAAAAGAGATGACGACAAAAAGGGCCGTTTTTATCGATACAGCTGGCTGGATTGCGTTGATTCACCGTGGTGATGTCCTCCATCAGCAGGCTACAAGAATTTATAAGTCTTTCGGTAAAATCCGGCGGGTTACAACTGATGCGGTGATCATTGAGACTTGTAATGCTTTTAGTAAGGCATTTACAAAGCCTCTGGCGGTGGCTTTCCTGGACAAGGTTAAATTGGCTCAAGATTTGGGCATATTGGAGATAGCTCAGTTAACTGAAGGGTTATTGAAAGATGGCCTTCATCTGTTTAAAAGCCGGAAAGACAAAGATTGGAGCCTGACCGATTGTATTAGTTTCGTTGTAATGCGCAAAAATGGCATTAAAAAAGCCCTGACGTCAGACCATCATTTTATTCAGGCAGGTTTCGAAAAATTATTGGATATTGATCGCGCATAATAGATAAAGGTATTGCAAACCATGCTTTATGGCCCGGGAGTTCGATCTGGTGATCAAAGCACTTAGGATTGGACCTGGTTTTTCTTGGTAAGATAATTGATGGGGAAATGGATGCTCTGGGAGAGGTTATTGAGCGTGAAATTGTAAAAGCAGGCGACAACGGATACAGCTTTTATAAGGGGCTTACTTGCGATAAAATTCTTTGCAAACACCAGGAACAAATCAGGGCCAATATGGACAAGCCTTACAGACATAATTGCCGCTGTCGCAAGCCGGCCCCGGGACTCGTCGGGCGGGCACTGGCCGAATGGGAGATTGACGCCGGGCGCAGCTTCATGATCGGCGACAGGGAGAGCGACCTCCTGGCCGCCCGGGCGGCAGGCATCCGGGGCGCACTTTCATTTTCTGTGCTATAATTGTAATACACTTGTAAGTCAGCATTATTTTTCTTGAGAGGGCCAGAATAGTATCCAGGAGGTGAATTAGATGGGCCAAGTAGCAGTCAGATTGCCTGATGTTTTTGATGTCCTGCCTGAAAAGGAAAAGCAGGCAATATTAAATTTAGGCATAAAAAAATCAATAGAAGAAAGGATAAAACAGCTCAGCGGGGAAGTGGAAATTGCCCAAAGAAATATAAGGAAATTCGAGGAAAAGTATAAAATGCCCTGGGTTTGCTTTGCCCAAAAGGAGCCTAAAGGATGGGAAGAGCATGAAGATTATACTGACTGGAAGTTATGGGAAGACGTGTTGAAAGAGAACCTTACGTTAATTGAAAAATTAAAGTCTTGCCTGGAGAAGTAAAAATGTCTACCGAACCAATCCTTGATACGCTGGAAGTATTGGAGACGTTCGACCAAATTATTGCTCGGGTAGAGCAAGTTTCTTCAGAACTCAGGGGCAGGTATTTAGTTTTTAAAGCAAAAGTTTTGCTTCTGGACGGCACAAATTTAAGAATTTACCGGGCGTGGAAGGACGGGAAAGAAGTCGTCTATAATTATTACTGGCTCGATCAAAATAATCGGTTGATTATTGGTTGGGATAATTCTCACGAAGTAAAGGGAATTTCTTCTTCTCCACATCATAAACATGAGCAAAGTATTTGTAGGAATTCAGAGGAGAGAACGCTAGCAGATGTGCTGAAAGTTATTATGAACAAAATATTGAAAAGGTAAGGATATCCAGAAAATCTACAGGAGATAGGAGCTAATGCTTCTTTTCGGCCACCTGGGAATAACCCTTGCCGCTACCCAAACCTTTGAGATGCTATCTCAAGGGAAGAAAAAGTTCACCGAATTAATAGATTACCGTTTGGTGTTGTTGGGCTCCATGCTCCCCGACATTATCGACAAGCCCCTGGGCGGCCTGGTTTTCAAAGCTACTCTTGGTAACGGGCGGATCTACGCACATACGCTCATTTTTTTGTTGCTCCTTGTAGGGACAGGGATATTCTTTTGGGTTAAGTATAAAAGGCCGGGGGTGTTGGCGCTTGCCGGGGGCAGCTTCTTTCACCACATTTTAGACGGCATGTGGCGCTTTCCGGGAACTTACCTCTGGCCTCTTTACGGCTGGAGTTTCCCGAAAGGCGACCCGGAAGGCTGGTTCTGGCAGTGGGTGGAAAGCCTATTGACCGACCCCTGGGTTTACGTGTCGGAGATAGTCGGCGGTATTATTTTTCTCTACTTTTTTGGAAAGCTGGCTTATCAAAAGCAGATAGGAACATTTATGGCAACCGGAAAGAGAGAACTGCGAAGCGAAGGGTAACGGCCGGCATATCCTTATTTGAACCTGCCCAGCTTACTCTGACCTTGCATATCCAGCAGGACTTTTTGAAAAAACGTCGAAATTTCTTCCCAGGTTTTACCGTTGGCAATGGCGCGGCATGCTCTTTCTGGGGAATCGCTTGAAAGAGCGGCGGCCCCGGTGAAGTGGCTGAACGACCGGGGCTATCTTGTGATCGTGGTCACCAGCCAGGCCGGAATTGCCCGTGGCTACTACACCGAAGAAGAGTTTTTGCGCTTTATGGACTGGGTGAACGGGGAGTTGCGGCGGCGGAATCGTGATGATGGGGTTTTCTACATCATAGATGTACCGTGTCGGGTCACCCATCGGCGAAGCCTGGCAGAGCTGGTGTTAAATTTCGTAGAGCGGGAGAATGGAAAGGCTTTTTTAAAATAGCGCTCAGCTAATCTGTTGATTATCTCGCAGGCTTCTTTA
>DAISHP010000149.1:0-5421 GCA_036822475.1 Bacillota bacterium | reverse complement strand
TTTCACGGAAACCGGCTTTTCGTAGTTGGTCGCTTCCTTCAAAGCGTAAATCAACATGGACAGGTCTTCGATGGAGTAAATGTCGTGCTGGGGCGCCGGCGACAGGGCATCCGTTCCCCGGGGAATCATTCTGGTGACGGAGATATTCTCGGAAACCTTTTCCCCCGGCAGGTGGCCCCCGATGCCCGGTTTGGCCCCCTGGCCGATTTTTATTTCGATGACCGCCGCGCAGTTCAAATATTCCGGGTCGACGCCGAAGCGCCCGCTGGCGCACTGGACAATGGCGTTGCCGCCGTAGGCGGCGCGCATTTCTTTGGGCAGGCCGCCCTCCCCGGTATTAAAGAGGGTGCCGGCCTCTTTGGCCGCCCTGGCCAGCGACTGAAAAGCCTGGTAGCTGATCGCCCCGTAGGACATGGCGGAAAAAACGATGGGGGTGGCCACGGGCACATTCGGGTGAAGGGCGGATTCTATTTTTACCTCGCCATTCTGGAGATCGATTTCCAAAGTATCGGGTTTCCGGCCCAAAAAGGTTTTCAGTTCCATCGGCTCCCGCAGCGGATCAATGGAGGGATTGGTCACCTGGGAGGCGTTTAAAACCAGGTGGTCCCAGTAAATCCGGTACGGCTTGTCGTTGCCGCTCCCGGTCAGGATTACCCCGCCGGTTTCCGCCTGCTTTTTCAAGTCCTGGAGCTTTTCCCGCGTCCAGCTGCTGTTCGACCGGTACTCCGCCGGGTGGGGGCGGATAAGAAGCGCCCCGGTCGGGCACAAAACGGCGCACCGCTGGCAACCCACGCAGGCCTCCGCGCGGGAAACCATCCGCTCCAGCTCCGGATCGCAGGCATGGACGTTATTCGCGCACTGCCTTTCGCAAACCCGGCAGGCGATGCACCGGTCTTCTCTTCTTTCCACAATGAATTCAGGCAGGAGATAAGAATACATGGTCTCACCCTCGAAGCTAAATTTTAGGCTGATGGCGCTAAAGGTTATAAGAGCACTCAGGCACAGAGGCACAAAGGGACAGAGGATAAAAAGCAGGTGAATGTTCAGAAAACCGTCTCCTCATGCAGCCGTTGCACTGCGTTGCTCTTGCGCTGCCGACAAATCTAATCACATCAGCGGTGGACAATACCCCGCCCCGGTTACTAAACGGACTCCGGCAGGCTCAAAAGGTGATCCCGGGAGCCCAGCCGCACCACCACCGGTTCGCCCCCCCGGGGCGTCCAGGCCAGGTCCAGGTCCGGGCAGACGTACCGGATAGCCGCCTCTTCGGAGGACAGGAAAACCAGGTCCCCTTTGGCGCCGGCGGTGATCGGACGGAGCCGGATCCGGTCCGTCAGGCCGAACATTTCGTTTTGGTGGGCTACAATGACCGTAAACGGGCCGTTGATTAAAAGGGGGGCGTAAACCATCCGCAGGGTCGAATAAAGCTTTTTTTCTCTTTCTTCCATATGCTCGATCAAATCCCACAGGGGCGGCGCAAAGATCCGGGAAACCACCTCAATGGGCAGCCCCTGCCGGCGCATCAGCAGGTCCACCGCATAGGCCATTACTTCCGTATCGGTAAAGAGCGTGCAGTAGTAATTGTGCATCTCTAAAAACCGCCGGTTTGTTCCGTAGGAAGAAATTTCCCCGTTGTGCACCACGGTCCAGTCGAGGATGCTGAAAGGGTGCGCGCCGCCCCACCAGCCCGGGGTATTGGTGGGAAACCGGCTGTGCGCCGTCCAGAGATATCCCTCGTACAGTTCATCCAGCCGGAAGTAGGCGGCGATTTCTTCCGGAAAACCGACCCCCTTAAAAACGCCCATGTCTTTCCCGGAAGAAAACACGCAGGCATCCTCAATGCTGGTGTTGATGTACATTACCCGGGAAACGACGAAATCGTCGTCGGACAGCGCCTGCTCCTCCCCCTTTTTTTTCGGGGCGACAAAGTACCTCCAGACCAGGGGCGGGCAAAATAAATTGACGTCCGGATTGGTGGGGATTTCCTCGTCGTAAACGATGTTAAAGTTCTCAACTAAATAGCTTTCCACCTGCTCTTTGGCCATTATATTTTGAAACATGATGTGCAGGGCGTAATAATCCCTGTATTCGGGATAAAGGCCGTAAACCGCAAAACCGCCCCCCAGGCCGTTTCCGCGTACTTTGATGTTCTTCATGGCGTTGATCGCCATTTCCCCGCCAAACCTTTTTCCGGTGATGTCCATCACCCCGAAAAGCCCGCAGGCTTCATTTTCTTTGGCCGGCAGCCGCCGTTCGCTGGCAAAGCGCCTTTTGACGAGCATTTACACCACTCCCAAAACCACGTCGTCTTTTAACAGCGCCCACCGCTGCTGATCCGGCAGGTCGCTGAAGCCGAAGCTGCTCTTCGTGAGCTCCTGCTGAAAAGCGCGCACGTCAATTGCCTTGCGCATCAGGTGCAGGAAGACTCCCGCCCGGGCAACTTCCCCCGCCAGGACAAAGCCCTGGATCCGGCCGTCTTTAAGGGCAAATTTGCGGTAGACCCGGCGGTCTTGATCCAGCTTACTGATGATCTCATACTCATCGGCATTCTCCCCGGTTACATTCACCCCGGCGTTGATCAGGTAAAGATCGAAAAAGTGCATGGCGTTCATGCCGGTTGCCCACCCGTACTCCCGGGGGCGCCCGGCCATGTTGAAACCGGCGATCCTTCCCCCGGCGTAGGCGTTCGGCCACAGGGGCAGCAGCCTATGCTGGCCGGTCACAAAGTCGTAGACCTCGGCACAGTCGCCGCAGGCGTAAACGTCCGGAATGGAAGTCCGCATCCTTTGGTCCACCACGATCCCCCGGTTAACCTTGATCCCGGTGTCCTTCACCAGCTCCACCCGGGGAACGACCCCAACGGCAATAATCAGGAGGCCGGCAGGGATCGTCCGGCCGTCGGTTAACCAGAGTTCCTCCACGCTGCCCGCCCCGCGGATCTCTTTAACTGTGGTCCCTGTGTAGATTTTGACTCCGTTTTTCCGGAAAAGGTCTTCGACCAGCGCGGAAGCCGTCTCGTCGACCACCGGGGCCAGCACTCTGCCGGCCAGTTCCAGGACGCAAACGTCAAGACCTTTTTTGCTCAACACCTCGGCAGCCATCAGGCCGATTACCCCGCCGCCGAGGACAACCGCGTTTTTCACTCCGGGCAGGGCCTTTTCGATCGCCAGCACGTCATCGAAGCTGAGAAAGGTAAAAACGTTTTGCTTGTCCAGGCCGGGCAGCGGCGGCAGAAAGGGTCTTCCCCCGGTGGCCAGAAGAAGCTTTCCGTAGCCGATCCGTTCGCCGCCGGCCAGTTCGACTTCTTTTCGGTCAAAATCGATCCCCACCGCCTCTTTTCCTAAAAAGGGGGTTACGCCGTGCTTTTCGTAAAGATCGGGAGGACGATAATCCATCCCGGCGCGTTCGATTTTCCCCTCCAGGTAATACGGAATCAGGGCCCGGGAGTAAACGTGGCGGGTTTCGTCCGCAACCAGAGCGATGGTCCCCGTTCCGTCCACTTCCCGCAAAGCCTCGATACATCCCACGGCACCCGCCGAATTGCCAATAATCAGGTAGGTAAACCTGCTCATCCCTTAAAACCTCCCGTGCTTGCCTGCCGCTTCCTCATAAACAAGCGCCTCGTTCGGGCAGTGGCTGACGCAATACGGAAAATCCAGCCCGGTGCAAAGGTCGCATTTCAAAACCCGGCGCTCTTTTTCGTTGATCAGTACGCAGCCGTACGGGCAGGCCATCACGCAGCTGTAGCAGCCGACGCACCGCGCGCGGTCGTGAACGACCCGCCCCGTCTCCCGGTCTTTGTACAGGGCGCCGCTGATGCAGGCAAAGACGCAGTCCGGCTCGGCGCAATGCCGGCATGAAAGGGCAAAAGTTAAAGGCAGTCTTTCCTCCACAAGAACCCTGGGCAGCGGTTTCGGCTGCTCGCTGGTAAACGCCTTGAGAATGTTTTTGGAACGCGAATGGGCTACGGCGCACCAGATTTCGCACAAATGACACCCTATGCAAACCTCCGGCTTAACCAAAACCCTTCCCATCAAAATCACCCTTCCCAAAACCATGGCAAAAACAGCGTTCTACCACCATTTTCCATCGGGCTGGAATTGTCCGGCTCGCTTAAGAGCTCCGGGTTGACCAGACATCAGCTTGCCTTAGGACGAGAACCAGGCAATTGAGAGGTGAGAGGCGAGAGGTTAGAGGTGAGATTCTAAAATTCCCACCTCCAACTTCTCACATCCCCCTTCTCATTTACGCTGCCGGTTCGCTTGCCGCGGCTGCGAATTCAGTCGTCGGTCGTCGGACGTCAGATGTCAGAAACAAAGCGCGCTACTTGAACTTGTCTCAAGGGTGGTCTTCCGACGTCCGACATCTGACGACTGACGACCGATATTCCCGACCCTGCGCATACGTCGCTCGCCCGGACAACTTCCAGCCCTCATTTTTATTAAAGAATCCTTTTAAAAAAATAGCCCACGGCAGGTTAACCGTGAGACACTGTCTAAAAATGCTCGCCGAAAAAATGAAGATGACGATAAATTTGCGAAGAATACCGACAGTATCCTGATTTGTTCCTGCCCGTGGGCGCCGTTGCCCTGCGATGGCCCTTCGTTGGACCAACCACTAATTCCTAACCCCTAATCCCTATCCCCTAACCCCTGCCTTCAATACTTCGTCAGGTACTCATCCAGTTCCCAGGGATGCACCTGGATTCGGTAGCGCTCCCACTCAATGCGCTTGGCCTCCAAAAAGCGCTGCAGCACGTGCGGCCCCAGGGCATCTTGGATCAACCGGTCTTTTTCCAGTTCCTGCAGCGCTTCCGCCAGGCTTTCCGGCAGGCTCCCGATGCCCAGTTGTTCCCGTTCCGCCGGGGTCATCTCGTAAATATTCCGGTCGCATGGCCGGGGGGGCTGGATTTGTTTCTTGATCCCCTCCAGACCGGCCTTTAAACAAACGGCCAGCGCCAGGTAAGGATTGCAGGAAGGATCCGGACTCCTTAATTCAATCCGCGTGGACTGGCCCTTCTTTGCGGGTACGCGGATGAGCGGGCTGCGGTTCTGGGAGGACCAGGCAATATAGACCGGCGCCTCGTAGCCGGACACCAGCCGTTTGTAAGAGTTCACCGTGGGGTTGGTGATGGCGGTAATCGCCCGGGCGTGTCGCATGAGACCGCCGATATAGTAAAGGCACGTGTCACTTAACTGCAAAGGGGCATTTGGATCATAAAAGGCGTTTTGGCCGTCTTTCATCAGCGACTGGTTTAAATGCATGCCGGAACCCGGGATGCCCATGATCGGCTTGGGCATGAAGGTGGCGTGCAGGCCGTGGCGCTGGGCGATGGTGCGCACCACAAACCGGAAGGTAACGATGCGATCGGCTGTTTCCAGGGCGTCGGCGTATTTAAAGTCAATCTCGTGCTGACCGGGC
>DAISHP010000148.1:0-5436 GCA_036822475.1 Bacillota bacterium | reverse complement strand
TCATGGCCATCGCCTGGGAAGAAGTGGTGCCGGAGATCGTCGAGCGCGCCGGGCTCTACCCGCGGCCGGCGGTGAGGGACTCTTAAGCTCTCGAAGCTTCATCCTGTTCAACAACTAAAACCACCCTTTTTAACGAGGGTGGTTTTTTGTTCATGTGCTCAAAGAAGAAAAAACGCAAACGGAACATAGGTCGGCGCGCTGGAAAAAATTTAACCAGCGCGCCTTTTTTATTTTAACCCCCCCAGGATGAGCAACGGGAAATTGTAGGTAAAAAAATTATTTAACAAAAGTCCATTTATATTATTGACATTATTTCATAACAGGAATAAAATTGTTATGAACGTTATTTCAATTTAATCAGGGGGTACAGTGCGTGAAAGTGGCAATCAGTGCGAAGGATAACAATCCTGATGCCCAGGTGGATCCTCGCTTCGGAAGGTGCAGTTACTTTGCCATTGTAGACCTCGACCAGGAACAATGGGACTTTGTGCCCAATCCGGGATTATCTTCCGGAGGAGGCGCCGGGACCCACGCCGCTCAGGAACTCGTGAACAAAAAAGTACAGGTTGTGCTGACCGGGAGTGCGGGACCAAACGCGGAAGCAGTGCTAAAGGCTGCCGGCATCGAGGTTTATAGCGGCGTAAACGGAACCCTGCAGGAAGCGCTCGCCCTTTATCGGGAAGGGCGTTTAGTTCCGGCGGCCGGCGGGGCCGCCCGATGTTCGCGGTAGGGAAGCGGGTGAAAGGATGAACTGCCGTGAAAGAACTGGTTGTCATAAGCGGTAAGGGTGGTACGGGTAAAACCTGTATAACCGCCTCGCTGGCCGTGCTGGCCTGGAACAAGGTCCTGGCGGATTGCGACGTGGATGCGGCCAACCTGCATCTGTTGCTGGAACCAAAAGAACAGGAAAAAAAGCCTTTCTATGGTTTACCCAAAGCGGTTATTGAAGAGACAGATTGTCTTGAGTGCGAGCTTTGCGCTCACCTCTGCCGTTTTGACGCGATCCGGAAATTTGTGGTCAACCCTTTAGCCTGCGAGGGATGCGGGGTATGTTTTCATGCCTGTCCCTGCGGCGCCGTAAAAATGGCCGATCATTTGGCCGGGTATATTTACCTTTCGGAGACAAAGTATGGTCCGCTGGTACACGCCCGGTTGGGGATGTCCGAAAGCAATTCAGGCAAGCTGGTCACTGCCGTTCGCGAACAGGCGAAAGCGATTGCGGAAAAAGAGGGGTACGAACTGCTTGTTACCGATGGCCCCCCAGGGATCGGTTGTCCGGTAATTGCCTGTCTTTCTGGAGTAGACCTGGCTCTGATCGTTACGGAACCTACTTTATCGGGTCTGCACGACCTTGAACGGGTGCTGGCCCTGGTTGAACATTTCCGGGGGAAAGCAGCGGTATGCGTTAACAAGTGGGATTTAAGCCCAAAGAATAGCCGGGAGATTGAAAACATGTGCAAAGCTCAGGGTGTCTCTGTAGTTGGGAAAATACCTTACGATCCGGCAGTAAATGACGCGGTTCGCCTCGGGCGTCCGGTTGTGGAGGGTAATGGCAACCAGGTGGCAGGGGAAATAGTGAATATGTGGGATAGGCTGGTGGATTTGTTATCCCTGCATTGGGAGGGGCCGGGAGATGCCTATTTACGAGTACAGGTGCCGGAATTGCGGCCGGGTAACTGAAATCCTTGAAGGTGTAGGGGAGAATAGGGAATCACCACGGTGCCGTCATTGCGGAGGAACTGCTTTAACGAAAATGATTTCTGCTTCTTTTGTGCACGTGGGGGGTAAAACGGGCAGCGGAATGGGTTGCGCCTCTTCCCAAAAGGAGTGCGCAGAGAAAGAGAGGATACCGGAAGATTGCCAGGGGAACTGGCCTGCTAATGATGATTACGTCAGGCTGGAAATTGATTAGCGGTTTTTCCGGGGGAGCCAGGAACTATTTCTTTTTTCTTAAGGAGGAAATTATGTTCATGAAAATTGCCGTGGCCAGCGAGAATGGTTTCGTATCCGCTCATTTCGGACACTGTACCGAATACGTTTTATTTACTGTCGGTCCGCAGGACGAAATTATAGAAAAAGTGGTTATCCCCAGTCCCGGGCACCGGCAGCGGGGATTTTTACCCGGATACCTGGCCCAAATGGGAGCAACTCACGTCATTACCGGCGGGATTGGCCATTTGGCGCGCAGGCTTTTTGCCGAAAGGTGGATTATTACGATTGCAGGGGCAAGCGGGCCGGTGGACCGGGTAGTAGAAGATTTTCTTGCCAACCTCCTGGTGGTTGACGAAAACATGTGCCCGCACAGCAAAGTCTGTGAAAAACAAAACGGCTCTTGTCACGAAGATCAAATGGCGTTTCAGAGGGCCAGAAAAGGAAATATTGCCAGGATGGTTAATGTCGAACGGGCATTTCGCAAAGTGATACCGGCTGGACTGGAAAAGACTTAACCGGTATCTTATTTCCTCTCGGATAATATGAAATTATGTAAAATAAAGAGAGCGTTAGATATTTTACATTAGTTCATATTATTTCGTTGAAAATCAGGTTATTTAACATTTGTTCATATTTTATTAAATTGGTATAGTAGCGTTAGCAAATAATTAAGTGGGGGGAGAAGGTTGGAAGCTGTCCTGGCTACAGAATTAGACCCGTCATTCCGGGAAGAAATAATGTCTAAGTTCTGCACAGACAAGAACCCGCGGGACCTCGCCAATTGCCTGACCTGCGGGATGTGCAGCGCGGGTTGCCCTTACAACGGCGTACACGATAACGCCGACCCGCGCGTTTTTATCCGGCAGATCTTACTGGGCATGCGCGAGGAAGTCCTGAACTCCACCTTCATCTGGGCCTGCACCATGTGCGGACGGTGCACCATGCACTGCCCGATGAACGTGGACGTGGCGGGCATCGTCAGAACCGTCCGGGGGAATTTCGGCCTGAAAGCGCCGGGGTTTTTGCAGGACGTGGTGGACGCGCAGATTCGAACGGGAAACCAGATGGAGGTCACCCAGGAAGACTACCTGGAAACTTTAGAGTGGATGGCGGAGGAAACCGCCAACGAACTGGGCGACCCGAGCATCAAGATCGAAGTGGATAAAGAAGGAGCGGATTATTTATTCCTCTGGGACCCCCGCGAGATCAAGTATTACCCCCAGGATATCCAGAGCATCCTGACCATTATGTGGGCCGCCGGGGCCAACTGGACTTGCAGCAGCCGCTGGTGGGACGCCACCCACTACGCCTACTTCAGCGGCGATGACGAGGCTTCCCGGATCATGCTGGAGCGGATCTACGAAGAATACGTGCGCTTAAAAGCCAGGGTCGTCGTGGTTACGGAATGTGGCCACGCCACCCGCGCCCAGATGTGGGGGCGAAAAGTATGGCTGCACAAGGATTACCCGGTGATCAGCTTCGTGCAACTGCAGGCCCGGTGGATCAAAGAAGGAAGGATCAGGCTCGACCCCACCCGCAACCCCGAACCGGTTACTTTCCACGACCCGTGCAATGCCGTGCGCAAAGAAGGGATCGTGGAAGAACCCCGGTATTGTATCCAGCAGGCCTGTCTGGACTTTCGCGAAATGTGGCCGAACCGCAAGTACAATTACTGCTGCGGGGGTGGGGGAGGTCTTTTGTCCATGGGCAAGGATATTTACCCCTACCGGATGGCCAAAGGAAAGCTCAAGGCGGAGCAGATCGAAAGAACGGGCGCAAAAATCGTCGTCACTCCCTGTCACAACTGCTGGGACCAGTTGAATGACATTATTAAATATTACAAGCTGGATGCCAGGCTCAGTCACATTCACCACCTGGTCAGCAAGGCCTTGATTTTGCCGGGGAAGAATTAAAACGGTGAAAACCTTCCTGAATAAAGATCCCTGTATAAAAGTCCCTGCCGGTCAAAAGGAATACTACTGAGCAGGGATTTTTGTTTGAAAAAGTTTCGCCATGGTTATTGACATTATTTCATAATAAGCATAAAATTTTAATGGTCACTGGTTCATAACTTATCTTAGCAGATTACTCCCGGGGCGATGCCTACGGGAAGAACAGGAACGGGAGGAAAGCAGGGGCGAAAAATGTTTGTTGCCGTAGCAAGCGGAAAAGGAGGGACGGGCAAAACCACGGTGGCGACCAGCCTGGCCCTGGCCGTGGCCAAAAAGGGAAAGGTTCAGTTTCTGGATTGCGACGTGGAAGAACCCAACGGCCACCTTTTTATGAAACCAACCTGGGTCCGCAAAAAACCGGTAACTGTTCTGGTTCCCCAGGTCGATCTGGCGAAATGTACTTTCTGCGGGCGTTGTGCGGAGGTCTGCGCGTTCCACGCCCTGGTTGTACTGCCCGCGGATGTTTTGATTTTTCCGGGATTATGTCATAGTTGCGGCGGCTGCTGGCATCTTTGCCCGGAAGGAGCCATCACCCCCGTGCCGCAGGAGATTGGCTGGCTGGAAGAGGGAAAGGCCGGTGAAATCAACTTTGTGCAT
The DNA here is from genome assembly GCA_036822475.1 of Bacillota bacterium. Lineage (GTDB taxonomy): Bacteria > Bacillota > Desulfotomaculia > Desulfotomaculales > Nap2-2B > JAIMBK01. The sequence continues at coordinate 955 of DAISHP010000148.1, read as the reverse complement.
GGCCGTTTGAAGGTAGGGGTAGCGATCAGTCCACCGCTGATCCAGGCCGTAAAAGATTGCCGTTCGCCGGAAGCAGCAGTGATTGCCGACGTTCCCCCGGGTACCTCCTGCCTGGTGATTAAAGCCGTGGAAGGCGCGGATTTTTGTCTTTTGGTCACGGAGCCCACCCCCTTTGGCCTCCACGACTTAAAACTGGCCGCCGGAATGATCAGGGAGTTGAATGTTCCCGGCGGGGTGGTGATTAACCGTTCGAACGGAAAAGATGAAGACGTGGAAAGATTTTGCCGGCGGGAAGGACTCCCTTTGCTCTTGAAGCTGCCCCTGGAGCGGGAAATTGCCGTTGGCTATGCCCGCGGCCTTCCCCTCCTGGCTATCCGGCCCCAATGGGAAGAGGATTTTCTGGCCCTTTGGGCAGCGTGCGAAAAGATGAGGTTAAAAGAAGGGCCTGGCAAAGGGTGGTAAGGGTGCCTCGGCCGCCGAAATGTAGACGCGTGGCATTTCTGCCCCAGCAGACCGATTTTTTACCCGCTGGGAAATGGAAGCGCCAGCCGGAGGAAGTGGTGCTTTCTATAGAAGAGATAGAAGCCCTCCGGCTAAGGGATTTAGAGGGGCTGGAACAGGGAGAGGGTGCGTTGCGCATGTGCATTTCCCGCTCTACTTTCCAGCGGCTGCTGGTCAGCGCCAGAACTAAAGTTACGGATGCGTTGATTAACGGGAAGGCAATCAGGATCAAGGGCGGTAATTATTATGTTGTGCCTTTACCTTATTCCTGTGTAGATTGCGGCTACGAATGGGAGGCTGTTCCCGATGAAGAGGACCTCGTTTGTCCCCGGTGTTCCAGCCGGAACGCTTTTTGCCGGGATTGCCGGCGTAAATCCGGAGGCCGCGGCTGGGGCCGCTGCGGCCGCGGCAGGTGTAAAGAAAGGAGAAGTTGAGCTGCCGGGTGGACATGATT
>DAISHP010000147.1:0-5442 GCA_036822475.1 Bacillota bacterium | reverse complement strand
GAGGGATAGAGGCACAAAGTGTTGCATAGAGGGATAGAGCGATAGAGGGACAGAGGTCTGTCACAGGGACGGAGGTTCTAAGGAGGGCACGGTATACCTTGCCCTGACACATGCGAAAATAAGTTAATAGGCGGTGCCTGGCACCTTATTAGGATAAGTTTATTGAGGAGCAAAACCCTGATTTCCCAATTCCTCCTCAGAAAATAGAGGCACAGAGGCAACAGGCACAAAGGAAAATATGCCTGCCTTAGGCCCCATTTTCATTATTAATGGCGAGAACGAATGTTCTCATGGGCAACTCCTCCGAAAATATCAGGCACAAAGTTTCCAGGCACAAAGGCACAAAGTAACATGCTACGGGTCGTTTATACGTTTCTCTTTGTGCCTTTGTGCCTCTGTACCGGGCATCCTCTGTTGGTCATGCAAAAAGGCAAATGGTGTCTAACCCCTAACCACTAACCCCCTGTTTTTCTAACTTCTTCCCGGCTGGGTCTGTTTTCTTAAAAGGTCGTAGGAGATATTGCGGACGTGCTTGGTGTGGCTCCAGTCTCTGTGGTTGCGGAAAATAAAGCCTGCAAAAGCGACCGGAATCCAGGTCAGGGTAAAGAAGGGATAATAAAGCAGCCACAAAAATGCCTTCCCCGGCGCTCTTTCCAGCACGAGGGCAAGCCCCAGGTACAGATACTGAATGATAAAGCTCATGCCAAACCAGTAAAAGCTCAACAGGTCCGGGTGGAAAATGAACGACAAAACCAGAGCAATGCCCAGGCCCATGGTGTAGTATGGCTGGAGCAAATAAATGGCGCCGTCAATCATTTTAAAGTTCCGGTTGACGATTCCCGACCAGAAGAGTTTTAAAAAGTATTGATTGGCAACGCTGCAATGCCCCTGCATCCAGCGCTGGCGCTGGCGCCAGGATTGCTTTAAAGTGAGCGGCTTTTCGTCGTAAACAACGGCGTCGTGAGCCCAATTGACCCGCAGGTTGCACAACAAGGCCTTCGTCTGAAATTCCAGATCTTCCGTCAGGGAGGTCATCCCCCAGCCGAACTTTTTCAAAACGCCGGTTTCGATGCACATCCCGGTACCGCCAAGGGCGCAGGAAAGCCCCAGGTTGTACTTGGCCAGCTGCCAGAACCGGTTGGTGATTAAATAACCTACGCAGATAGAACGGGAAATCCAGGTGTCGTCCGGGTTTTTGGTGTCCAGATAACCCTGGATGATTTTTTCGCCGCGGTTGAGACGACAATTCATGATCGTAAGGAAGTTGGGGGAAATTAAGTTATCGGCGTCCAGCACCAGAACGGCGTCAAATTTACGCGGCAGGGAGAAAATTTTTTGAAAACCGAATTCTAAAGCGTAGCCTTTTCCCCTCTGGTTTTTGTTAAAGCGCTCGAATACGGTAGCATTGAGGGAACGGGCGATCCGGGCGGTGTTGTCCGTACAGTTGTCGGCAATTACGAAAACCTCATACAACTCTTTAGGGTATTCGAGTTGCCAAATGCTCTTCAGTAACTCTCCAATTACCCTTTCTTCATTATGGGCGGCGATGACGATGGCAAAAGACTTTGTCGGCGGATCTTTGTAATCCTCTCGTTTCCTCCGCAAGGAGAAGATTGAAATGCCAATGTAGTACAGAGTGATCATCGACAGGACGGTTTGAAAAATCGCCAGTGATTCATCCATCAACTCTTCCTCCAGGCTAGAATTGTCAGTGGTGATCACCATCTTCCAATAATAGTATACTTTGTTGTCCAAAAGTGCAAGACTTATTTATTCCATTTTTAATAAGTTGTCCCATTTCTCTTGAACATAAAGCATGAGCCAGGAGATCGAACACAGCCGGCGCTTGTCCGGAGAGGCTATAAGGTTTTTGGGCCATCACCCAGCAGGTGGCCACTTCGTCCATTGAGCCGAAGATTACCTGCCTGGCGAGATAAACGTTCAGGTTCTCCCGGAAGATTCCTTTGGCCATCCCTTCCGAAACAATCTCTTCGATCAGCCGGTAGTATCTCCTTAAAGGTTCGGCAATCCGTTTGCGGATGGACGGGTGGGACTGGCGCAGCTGCACCTGCAAAACAGCCGCCAGATTACGGTCTGCCTCCAAATTCGAAAAATGCATCTGAACCAGCAATTTTAACTTTTTTAGAGGATCATCGACCGCCTGGAGTTTATTGCAGACAAGGGTAATGTATTCGCCCATCTTGTCTTTGAAGATAGAAATCAAAACGTCTTCTTTGTTTTGGAAATACAAATAGATAGTACCCTCCGCCACCCCCGCTTCTTTGGCGATTTTCGACACCTGGGCGCTGTGGTAACCATGTTCGGCGATTACCTTGATTGCTGCTTCAATAATCGCTTGATATTTATCCTTTGTTTTTTTTGACACGACTATACTCTCCTTTGAAAATAGAGGCACAAAGGCAACAGGCACAAAGGCACAAAGGGAAAATGGGCCTGCCCCAACTCCTTATTTTCCTCATTAACGGCGGGAACGAAGTAGGCACAAAGGCACAAAGTATTTTCCTTCTACCGCTCTGTGCCTCTGTGCCCCTGTGCCTTAGTGCCTCTGCTAAACGACGTATTTCTCCGCTTCCAGCATCCGGCCGGTAATTTGCCGGCGCAGGCGGATGAGGTCGATGGGCTGGTATTTGCAAAGCCGTTTGGCGATGGCCAGCTGGGTGCTCAGCAGGTCGCCCTCGAAGATAAAGGCCAGGGATTCCCGCGTTAATTTTTCCAGGAGCGGTAAATTATCGTAAAGGTAGCCCCGGGCCAGATCCACCTTGACAGCGGCGGTTTCCGGGTTGGCTTCCCAGGCCTTCAGCGCCCTTAAAAAAGCGCTTTCCATGGCGTAAATTTGAATGGCGAGATTGGCCAGGATGCCGATAATTTCCTGCTGGTTGGCCGGCTTGTTGCCGTTTTTTCCTTTTCCACGAAATCGGCCACCGTCTGCGCGATCAGCCGGTGTTCTTCGGTGAGGTCCTCGGGTGTGAAAACGTCCGCGGGATTGCTCTGTTCCAGTAAGAAAGCGCCGCCTTTGGGAAGCATTATCCTTATCTTTGCTTTCGATCGGCGATCTTCCATGGTAATCGTTCACGCGCGTTCAAATACTGCCGCGGCGCCCATGCCGCCGCCGATGCACATGCTCACCACGCCGTAGCGGGCCTGCCGGCGTTTCATTTCGTATAGCAGGGTGGTGGTGAGCTTGGCGCCGGTGCAGCCCAGGGGGTGGCCCAGGGCGATGGCGCCGCCGTTGGGATTGATTTTCGCCGGGTCCAGCGCCAGTACTTTGATGCAGGCCAGCGCCTGGGCGGCAAAGGCTTCGTTCAGTTCAAACAGGTCAATCTGGTCCGCCGTCAGGCCGGCCAGTTTGAGCGCCTTGGGGATGGCTACGGTGGGGCCTATGCCCATGATTTCGGGCGGGCAGCCGCCTACGGCGTAGGTCCGGAAAACCGCCAGGGGCTTTAGCCCTAGCGCCTCTGCCTTGCGGCGGCTCATCAGCACCAGGCAGGCCGCTCCGTCGCTGGTTTGGGAGGAGTTGCCCGCGGTAACCGTGCCGCCCGATTTAAAAGCAGGTTTCAGCCTGGCCAGGGCCTCCAGGCTGGTGTCCGGGCGAACTCCCTCGTCGGTATCGAAGACAAAACTGTTTTCCATTATTTTGCCGTTTTGCCAGAACTTTTCCTTAATCGTAAGGGGAACGATTTCCTCTTTGAACTTTCCTTCTTGAATGGCTGCCGTTGCTTTCTGGTGGCTGGCCAGGGCAAAGGCGTCCTGTTCTTCTCGGGAAATCTGATACCGTTCGGCCACGTTTTCGGCCGTGTAGCCCATGCCCATGTAGGCTTCCGGAATGGCGGCCATCAGTTCCGGGTCGGGACTAAGCTTGTTGCCGCCCATGGGTACCAGGCTCATGCTTTCCACCCCGCCGGCCAGGCAGACCTCCGCAAACCCGGACATGATTCTGGTGGCGGCGATGGCGATGGCTTCCAGGCCGCTGGAGCAGAAACGGTTGATGGTGGCCCCCGGAACGCTGTCAGGCAGACCGGCCCGCAGGACAATTAACCGCCCCACATTCATTCCCTGCTCGGCTTCCGGAAAAGAACAGCCGAAAATAACGTCGTCGATTTCGGCGGGGTCGAGGACGCCGGCCCCGACCCGGGCCAGGGCTTCCTTCACCACGCTGCTGGCCAGGTATTCCGGGCGCGTGTTTTTCAGCTTCCCCCGGGGCGCTTTCCCGACCGCCGTCCTGACCGCACTGACGATAACAGCTTCTTGCATTTTAAAAAGCCTCCCTTCGAAGTAGGAATTAGGAATTGGGGGTTAGGAATTAGGGATTGGTTGGCAAACGCCTAAGTTCAATTCCAGAGGAATTTTCTTTTTCAATGTTAATTCCGCAGCGGTTTGCCGGTGGCCAGCATGTGGCGGATTCGTTCCCTGGTTTTGGGTTCGCCCAGCAAACTTAAAAAACCTTCTCTTTCCAGGTCCAGGAGGTTTTGTTCGGTTGCTTCCGTGCCTGGCGTAACGTTCCCGCCGCACATTACGTAGGCAATCTTTTTCGCGATCAAGGCATCGTGGTCGCTGATGTGGTTGCCCCAGCGCATGCTGGCGATGGCCAGTTCCAGGGCGGCGTAGCCGCTGCTGCCCACCACCTTGATTTTCCGGGGCCGCGGGGGCCGAAAACCGTTTTGGGCCATTTGCAGGACCAGTTTCTTGGCGTCGCCGATGACCCGCTCGCGGTACATGGTGATTTGGTCGGTGGGACGCATGTAGCCGAGTTTGATCGCCTCCGGCCCGCTGGTGGAAACTTTTGCCATGGCCACGGTCTGGAATGCCCGGTTGATTAAAGGCTGCGCCGTGTTCACGCCGCCCACCCGCAGTTCGTCCGCGGGCGTCGTCAGCTCCATGGCCCGCCAGACCATTTCCTTGCAGCCGCCGCCGGCGGGAAGCAGGCCTACGCCCACCTCCACCAGGCCCATGCAGGTTTCCGCGTACACATTCATTTTGTGGCAATGCAGGCAGATTTCGCAGCCGCCGGCTACGGTCATGCCGTGGGGCGCCGCTACCACCGGCTTTAAGCAGTACTTCAAGGCCATGTTAGCGTTTTGAAATTCCCGGACCATCAGGTCCAGTTCGTCCCATTTCTCTTCTTCCGCTTCCATGAGCAGCAGCATCAGGTTGGCGCCCACCGAGAAATGCCGGCCGTAGTTGCCGATCAGCAGGCCTTCATATTTTTTCTCCACTTCTTTGACGGCAAACTGAAGCATTTGCACAATGTCGGCGCCGATAGAATTGGCCTTGCTGTGAAATTCCAGGCAGAGCACCCCGTCACCCAGGTCAAGGAGGGTGGCTCCGGGGTTTGTTTTGATGACCCGTCCCTTTTCTTTAAGCGGAGCCAGGAAGATGACTCCCTCGGGAATGGTTTCCGGCCGGAATGTTTTGCGGGCGGGA
>DAISHP010000146.1:0-5446 GCA_036822475.1 Bacillota bacterium | reverse complement strand
TTCTCGGTAAATTGAGGGAGAAGGCCGGGTAGGAATTTCTTGACCACTAAAAAATAAATGCTCAGGCAGGAGGGAAGAAAAATATGTTAAAAAGACTTTTTTGCTTACTTTGATTTTGCTTTTAAGCGTTGTCAACTTAGCTTGGGCAAAGGAAAATACAATAGATCAGGAAAAAAGATTGATGATTTTAAATATGTTTGCTTATGGAACCTCTGAAACCTCAGGAGGAACAACTTATAATAAAAATGTGGAACAAGACTACCTATCAATGAGTGATAAAGAGTTTGAAAAAGCGATGAGAACAAACCTGGAATCTGTAATCACCAAAAAAGAAAAGGGTGCAAAAATTACCTGGAATAGAGATTTTGCAGAGAAGGTAGTCAAGGATATGTTTCCAGATCTTTACTTAAAAATAGATGAGCAGATAAAAAATGAGCTGGCGACTATTCCAAAAGAAGAATTAGACAAATTAGAAAAAGTAAAGCAAAATATCGAGAAAGGTATACCACCTGCTCCTGAACAACCTGCCACACAAGAAAGAACGGACGATTCCTTAATAGCTTCTTACAATCCTGGAAATATAACAATAGATTTTGTATACGATGGTAAAAATGTTTTTGGAATGACGTTATGGAGTTTTCACTGCCAAATGTATTGGGCCTGGGATACTACAAAAATTACAACTGTTCTACCTAGTACCTGGGGCCAGATATTTGCGCCTTTCTGGTATTATGATGGCGTAGTTTCTAATACCCAATATTTCATAAATCCAACTTCCTTTTATAAACGTGTCGTTGGCCAATTTCATTTAGGTCTTGAGGGGACCCCTGTCCAATATGCATACCCTTGGCATAGTATTACTGTATACGCCGGAGGACAATGGGACAATAAAATGGGATGCTACTAATGGGTGTTTATTAAACAAATCTAATATAGGGTGAGATATTTTACCACCCTAATTTATTTTTTACATATTTATCACGTACTTATAATTTTGGTTTACTATGGAGGAAAAATTGATGAAAAAACAAATTATTTATGGCATTTTAGTTGTCATATTTGTTCTGATTATTTTTTTTATATTACCATTAACAAGGGGAATTCCTTTCCTTGTTCTCACGGATATATACAGGCTTAAAATATGTGCAAGAAATATCGATATTATTCCGGCTAATGTGTATATGGCAATTCCACATAATGGAGTAACAGCTGATATGGAAATTCTTTTTAATTTAAATCCGGTGAAAAGCTTTCCCCAACATGAGATACAGAATGGAGAATTAATCTCTCCAGACGGAAGTACGCTTCCAATAAAGGTAAGGCGCGTAGGGGAACTGAAGGTAGGACGCACAGGGGAACGAAAAGGTGGTTGTCTTGCTATTCGATTACCTTCAAAGCAGATCACAAGCGAGGGAGGATTAATTAATCAAACCTGGGATTTGCCTGTTGGTTTATACCATTTTACCGATCTGGAGCTTTATTTTGCAGGTGGGATGCAAAAAAATACCCTCTAGGAAATTTATTTATTGAGGTTCTACCGGAAACAAAAGTAATCATCCAACAGAATGATACTTTTGAAATTAGTATGGTCAGGCAACCTAGTTACAACCCTCACTTTTTAATCTGTTATGAAAATAGTACATCAAAACCTATTGCACTAACAGGTATTCATTTGCCGCCAGACTTTCCGTATGGCTTAGATATTTCTTCTTTATCTGTAAAAAGAGGACCTGATTTCGAAAAAGAGATTACTACTTTCAAAAACAAGGTTACTCTCAATCAAAAAGTAATCAAGGAAAAGACATGTAATTTCCCGGAGCAAGTGGATGTTGCGCCGGGAGAAAAAGTTGCTCTTTCTTTTTCCCTGGCAGCTTCTTCTTCTGATGCATACAGAGCTTTTGTAGGTGTCGACCCGATAATATTAGAGACGGCTGAGCATCTGCTTATTCTTCCAGATAGACCACCTGTACATGGAAGTGGACCTTGGGGGCACAACATAAAAGATCTCGTTAAAATGCTATGTAAGTGATAAATGTTTAAATCAAAGGTAAAAATTATACTACGTTGTCGTGGGATCGGCAAGAAGATAATGATTACTGCTCTCCTTCTCGACACGTTCCTGCTAAGCCCTTGAAGCTAACTTAATCAAGGTGGCACCGCCAGGAAAGCCATGAAGGCCAAGGTCTCGCATCCAAAAGATCCTTGAAAGAGCCAACACCAGGCTGTCTTCCCTGGCTAGCCAACAATTTGTTGGGCATCATGGTTGGGCAATGATTGCCGGCTTTATCCCATATACTCTGGAAACTTCCCGGTTTCCCTGATATGCTGATAGGTATTGTTAAGGGCTTTCCTCGGTTGAATCCCGTGGTCCAGAGCAGCTTCGTATTCCCGCAGCCAGAGGTCTTTCAGCCCGTAGTGGAAAAGCCACCGCAGCAGAACATACAGGGAAACTTCGGCTTGAGAATCAACGTAGTGCGCTTTAAAATAACTGATTGCTTTTTCGTACTCCCCCAGAGCCATTTGCAAGATCAAAACCAGCTCAACAAGGTCGTTATTTCTGCTCTCCTCCGCATAACCTATCTGCCGGCGCTGAAGAGAGCTTTTTAAATACTCCCGGCGCAGCCGGTCGGCCTGTTCGGCGGCCTGCTCTTTCAAAGGGGCGGTGTTTAAAAATTCCACCAGGACATACATCAAATCGGTAGGCAGAGTACTGCGGTCAACGTGGTTTTCCACAATCAGCCGGATCGCCGCCGGTATCCAGTCGCCGGGCAAAAAGACCTGCTTTTTGGCGGCGATGACCTGCCGGTAAAACTCACTTTGCTCGATCCCGACCGAAGCGAAGGGATCGTCCGAGCTAAAGAGATAAACCCCGCAGGCCTCACACAAGAGGCAATAAAGTTTTTCCAGGAGCTCGCTTACCTGGGGGAGATTATTTGTGTCCCCGGTGAGGGTGAGTAAGTCTTTATATAGCCTTTTGACAATAAACCGCCACTTGGGGCGATCCTTTTTGGGGATGACGCGATTGGGGGCAAAATAATACTGTTGTTTCGCGTTCTCAATGAAAAGTTCTGTTTCTTCTTTGACTTCTTCAAAGTCAGGAAGTTCGACTGCCTTTCGGTTCTTCCGGCGATTCTCGAGAAACCCATCCGGGTCCTTGAGCAGGGCATCGACCCCTTTTTCTTCGATTATTTTTTTGGGAAGAATTTTATACAGCTCGCCGATGATCAATCGCAACTTATCAGCCGGATAATCTTGGAGCAACTCACGCACCTGTTGGATTTGCATATTTTAACCCTTTCTCGTGTTATATATACCGTGTTACAATTTCAAATTTAATTTTAAAACCAGGCTGTTTTCTTGAAAGCTTAAGTTTACATAATCCAGTTTCTCTTCTTTATTCATTCCACCGCCAGCATTTTCCGGGCCAGCTCAACGCCCAGCACCCACAGGGTGGCGGTGCTCAGGTGGGTGGGGGCGACGGCGTCGAAGAGGATGTTGGTTTGGGCGCTGAATTCTTCGTCGCCCTCCCAAAGGATCACCGCCAGGGGGAGCTTGGGCAGGGCAGGGATTTTAAAGCCCAGGTCGCCCATTTCCAGGGGGGTCCCGCCGAGGGCGCGGGCGGCCCTTTGGAAGCCGTCCGGGTCCCGGCCGAAGCGTTTGGCCAGCGGATTGGTGGCGTCCGTTTGAAAGGGAGCGTAGTGGTGGCTCCCGTCCGGCAACTCCAGGAAGGAGAGCCAGCGCCTCCGCGGCGGCAGGCCGCTGGCCAGGCAAAGGTACTGGACCATGATCACGCGGTCGTTGTAGGGAACGTTGTTTTGGCCGGCGCAAAAGACCCGGCCGTTGCGGTCAACTTCGTATTCCCGGCCGAAATAGGGGAGCAAAAAGACACCTTTCTCCCGGTCGTACACTGCCCCGCTTTGTGCCGCCGCGTCTTCCGGGGGGAGGGTCGCCAGCTTTTGGGCGGCTTCCGCATAGGCGTTAAGCACGTTGCACATCATTTCATCCCCTTGGGTTATTCGTTTTGTGGGAAGAGGATACTTCCGGCAAAGAAACGGCCCGGCTGCTGTGGATATTCAAAATGATTTTGACGAAGTTTATAGCCCGTAAGGCGGCGCGCGGCCATCCGGCCCGGGTTCAGCCGGAGAGTAAACTTTTCAACGTGGCCAGGTTTTTCACGTCTTCTTTCAGGTCTTTTCCCTTGGGCGTTTCCAGCACCATGGGCAGCTGCGCAAAACGGGGGTCGTTTAAGAGGAGGCGAAACGGTTCCAGGCCCAGCTGCCCCAGGCCGATGTGCTCGTGCCGGTCCAGCCGGCTGCCCAGCTTCCCCCGGGAGTCATTCAGGTGAATTGCCTTCAGTTGTTCCAGGCCGACCAGGGAGTCCAGCCGGGCGAAGGTTTTTGCGTAGGCTTCGGGGGTGCGCAGATCGTACCCGGCGGCAAAGGCGTGGCAGGTGTCGAAGCATACCCCCAGCCGTTCGGGGGCGGCGCTGTCCTCGATGATCCGGGCCAGGTGTTCGAAGCGGCCGCCCAGCACAGAGCCCTGCCCGGCGGTAACTTCCAGCAAAATCATGACGGAGGAACCGGCGGTCCGGTCGCAAACTTCGTCCAAAGCGCGGGTGATCCGCGCCAGCCCCACGTCCTCGCCGGCCCCCAGGTGAGCGCCGGGGTGGGTGACCAGGTAGGGGAGGTTCAAAGCGGCGCACCTTTCCATTTCCACCAGAAAGCTTTCCACTGACTTTGCCCACAAATCCTCGTCCGGGGAGGCCAGGTTGATCAGGTAAGAAGTGTGGCCAAAGACGAACATTTGAGCGGCTTCCCGGTTTTCTTTGAACTGGCGAATTTCCTCCGGCTCCAGGGGCCTGGCCCGCCACTGGTTGCTGCTCTTCGTGAAAATCTGGATGGCCCGGCAGCCGATGCTCTGCCCGCGCAGGATGCTTTTGTCCACCCCGCCGGCAATGGACATGTGAGCTCCTATAAGCATAACTCCCACCTGCTTTTCAATAATATTACCGCAAAAAATCCGGGGCTTCAACCTGGATTTTGTTTTCGTTGGACCGGTCAAGGATTCTTATTCAGTTAAAAATACTTGCCTCAAAAAGGCCAGTATGTTAAATAAGAACTATGGGAGAGAAAACTAAATGAGTATTATCGGCCTTGTCCTCGCCATTATTCTTTTTCTGGCTGGCCTGGCCGGCACTGTTTTGCCGGTGCTTCCCGGAGCACCGCTGATCCTGCTGGGAATGGTGGTGTATGGGTTATTTACCGGCTTTGCGCAGTTGACCTGGGGGTTTTTCGTCTGGCTGGCCGTTGCGGTGGCCCTGACTTTCTTCATTGATTACCTGGCCGGCGTTTGGGGGGTGCGCCGTTACGGCGGGTCAAGGGCGGCCCTCTGGGGGAGCGTTATCGGGCTGGTTGCCGGCGCGCTGCTGTTGGGGCCCGCTGGAATT
>DAISHP010000145.1:0-5448 GCA_036822475.1 Bacillota bacterium | reverse complement strand
GGTCACCGTCCTGGTTCCGCCCGGAGCCAGCGTGCATACTTACGAGCCGACGCCGGGCCAGATGAGCGCGCTGGCCAAGAGCAGGGTTTACTTTATGGTCGGTTCGGGGGTGGAATTTGAGCTGGCCTGGATGAAGAAGATTATCGAAAACAATCAAAACCTCGAAGTTGTCGATTGTTCCCGGGGTATTCAATTAATTAATCTGGAAAACTCCGAACACGAAGGAGGAGCGGAAGACCACGGGCCTCCGGGCAGCAAGGGCCTTTCCCCAGACAAGGAGGAGCACAAAGAGCACCAGGGAAAAGATCCGCACATCTGGCTTTCCCCCAAAAATGCCCTGGTGATGGTGGAAAACATTTGCGCCGGCCTGGTGCAGGCCGACCCGGAAAATAAAGATTATTACATCCAGAACAAAGAAAATTACCTGCGGGAGTTAGCGCAGCTGGACAGAGAAATTGAAGAGAGCCTGAAGAAAGTTCAAAAGAGAAGTTTTCTCGTGTTCCATCCGGCCTGGGGGTACTTTGCCAGAGATTACCAGTTAAAGCAAGTCGCCGTGGAAGTGGCCGGCAAAGAGCCCAGTGCGAAAGAGCTGGCCGCGGTCATCGACACGGCCAAAAAAGAGGGGATCCGGACGGTCTTCGCTTCCCCACAGTTTAACCCGCAAAGCGCCGAAGTGATCGCTCGGGAAATCGGGGGACGGGTTGTTTTTATCGATCCGCTGCCGGAAAACTACATCCAGAACATGCGCCTGGTGGTCGGTAAATTTTAATCTTGGAAGATCAGGCACAAAGTTCCCGGGCACAAAGGCACAAAGTAAAATATTCCCGACTTTATTTCTTTGTGCCTCTGTGCCTTTATACCTTTGCCCTGAAAACAGCGCTCGCCAATTTTCATCATCTGTTGGTACCGCGAAAAAGCGGCAGGGGGGCCTTATTTTCTTCGCGAAAGAGGGGAGGGATTTTTGTCCGTGGCCTGGCGGGAAGCGGTGGAACTGGCCGACGTCTGGTTTGCTTATAACGGCGTCGCTGTTTTGGAAGGGATTAATTTAACAGTCGGGCCGAATGATTTTTTAAGCATCATCGGGCCCAACGGGGGCGGGAAAACGACCCTGCTCAAGGTAATTGCCGGGCTCGTTAAACCGGTGCGGGGAACGGTGAAAGTATTCGGCCAAAGCCCGGAAGATGCCGGGAATTTGATCGGGTACGTCCCTCAGGCGGGCCATTTTGACCGTGATTTTCCCATCAGCGTTTTCGAGGTGGTGATCATGGGGCGCCTGGGTAAAGCGGGCCTCGGCCGGCGCTTCGGCAAAAAAGACCGGGAAAAAGCCTTTTGGGCCCTGGAAACAGTCGCCCTGGAGGAATTTCGAGATAGACCCCTCGGGAGCCTTTCCGGGGGGCAACAGCAAAGGGCCTTCATTGCCCGGGCGCTGGTGAGCGAACCGAAACTGTTGCTGCTGGACGAACCTACGGCCGGCGTCGACGCCCCCCGGCAGACTGAGTTCTACGCGCTGCTTCAGAAATTGAAGCGGGAAATGGCCATTATTCTGGTTACTCACGATATCGGCGCCGTATCTAAATACGTGGATAAAATTGCCTGCCTTAACCGCCGGCTGTTTTATCATCATGCTAAGGAAATTCGGGCCGACGAACTGGAAGTCGTTTATCAGTGTCCGGTGGATTTGATTGCCCACGGGGTTCCCCACCGGGTTTTAAAGGAGCACTGAAAAATGCTGGCAGCACTGCGGTACGAATTCATGCAAAACGCCCTCGCGGCCGGGGTTCTGGCCGCGGTGGCCTGCGGCCTGATCGGAAGTTTCGTGGTGGTGAAAAAGATGGTCTCCATTAGCGGCGGGATCTCCCACGCTTCTTTCGGCGGAGTCGGGCTGGGCTACTGGCTGGGGATCAATCCCGTCCTGGGGGCCCTGTTCTTCACGGTAGCCGCTTCTTTAGGGATGGGGCTGGCCGCGAAAAAAACCAGGCTGGCTGAAGATACGGCCATTGGTATTCTTTGGGCCATGGGGATGGCAACGGGAATAATCTTCCTCAGGCTGACCCCGGGTTATGCTCCCGACCTTTTCAGTTACCTTTTTGGGAATATTTTACTGGTTACTTCTTCCGACCTGGCCATCATGTTGAGCCTGGACCTGATCATCGTGGCCGCTGTCGGTTTGCTTTATAAAGAACTGGTGGCCGTTTCTTTTGATGAGGAATTCGCCAGAATAGCCCGCCTGCCCGTGGACTGCCTGTACCTGGGGCTGTTGTGTTTAATCGCCCTGACGGTGGTTATATTAATAAAAGTGGTGGGGATTATCCTGGTGATTGCCTTGCTGACGATTCCGGCTGCGCTGGCCAGGCAGTTCACGCCTAACCTGAAGAAGATGATGCTGATTTCTATTCTTTTGGGGGCGGCTTTTTCCCTCGGGGGGCTGTGGTTTTCTTTCTGGCTGGACCTTCCCTCCGGGGCCACAATTATCCTTTTGGGGGGGTTTGCGTTCTTTCTTGCCGCGGGACTAACCCGGGCGCGCCGCTTAAGAAGAAGCCGGTCCGACAAGAAGTGCCCCGTCCCGGCGGCTCTTAATTTAATTGACTTAAAGGAAGGACAAAAATTATAATTAGAGGGGCTGAATTTCCAGCGGGTGGCGCTGACGAAGGAGAAAGAAAGGTGACCAGGGCGATCGTCTGGCCGGTTGACCCCCTGGCGCCCGCGCCGGAGATTATTGAGCGGGCCGCCGGGATCTTGCGCTCGGGCGGCCTGGTGGCTTTTCCCACGGAAACGGTTTACGGGTTGGGTGCCGACGCCTTTAACCCCGCCGCGGTGGCCGGGATCTTCCGCGTCAAGCGGAGGCCGCCGGATAACCCTTTAATTCTCCACGTGGCCGACCGGGAAACGGTTTACCGGCTGGCCGGGCGGGTAGACGAGCTGGCCGGCCGGTTAATGGAAGTTTTTTGGCCCGGCCCGTTGACCCTTATTTTGCCCCGCCGCAAAGAGGTGCCGCCGGCGGTGTCGGCGGGCCTGAAAACGGTGGCCGTGCGCATGCCGGCCCACCAGGTGGCGCTGGATTTAATCCGGGCGGCGGGGGTGCCGGTGGCCGCCCCCAGCGCCAATCTTTCCGGCCGCCCCAGTCCCACTACGGCTGCGCATGTTTGGGAGGATTTGGGAGAAGAGATTGACGTCATCCTGGACGCGGGGCCGGCCGGGATTGGGGTGGAGTCCACCGTGCTGGATTTAACCACCTCCGCCCCGGTTATTTTGCGGCCGGGCGGTGTAACCAGGGAGGAACTGGCCGCGGTGGCGGGCGAGGTCAGGCTCGATCCGGCGGCCGGCGAAGGTGCGGGGGGCGCTGCGAAAAGTGAAGAGGCGGGGGGAAAGCCCCGCTCGCCGGGGATGAAATACCGGCATTACGCTCCTCGGGCGCCGCTTATCCTGGTGGAAGGCGCTCCCCGGCAGGTGGCGGCGAAAGTACGGGAACTGGCGGATTTGAAAAGCTCTGCGGGATTAAAGGTGGGCATTTTGGCCTGCGCCGAAACGGCGCCTTTTTACAACCGGGGGGAAGTTCTGGTGGCGGGCAGCCGCCGGCAGCCGGAACAAATCGCCGCCCGGCTTTTCAGCGCCTTGCGGCATTTTGACGAACTGGGCGTGGAGGTCATTATTGCCGAAGGGGTGGAGCCGGCCGGCCTGGGCCTGGCCGTCATGAACAGACTGCGCCGCGCCGCGGCCGAGATAATTAGGACATAGGGAAAGGATGGCTTTTTTGAGTTTATTCACCCTGCTGCTCCTGGCACTGGCCTTGGGAACCGACGCCTTTTCGTTATGCCTGGGGATCGGCCTCGCGGGGGTTTCCGTAACCCAGATCGCCATGATCAGTATCAGCGTCCTGGCTTTCCACATTTTAATGCCCCTGGCCGGCTGGCAAATCGGCGAGGCGGCGGGAAAGTTTCTGGGGCAGGCCGCCGGCGTAGTTGGTGCCCTTATATTGTTGTCCCTGGGTGTCCGGATGATCTGGCAGTCTTTGCCCGGCGGCGGTGCGGCTGCGCCCAAAGTTGTCCTGGTTAAAGACTGGGGCTTATTTTTGCTGGCTTTAAGCGTCAGCATGGACGCCCTCGCTGTGGGGTTTACCCTGGGTACCAGGGGGACAAACCTGCTGCTGACCGTCTTTACTTTCGGGATTGTTGCCGGTCTGATGACCCTTTCCGGTCTGCTGCTCGGCCGGTGGCTCGGCCGGTGGTTCGGTGAGCGCGCCCAGCTGGTGGGGGGCGTTATTTTGATTGGCATTGGGGTCAAGTTGTTTTTGTAATGAGGTGATTGCGGTGGCTAAAAAAATTTTATTCGTCTGTACGGGGAATACGTGCCGGAGCAGTATGGCAGAAGCTATCGCCAGAAAAATGCTCCGGGACAGAAACCGGCAAGACCAGGTGGCGGTTTCTTCCGCCGGCACGGCCGCCCTCCCCAATGCAGGGGCAACGGAACAGGCGATTGCCGTCATGGAAGAAATGGGAATTGATTTACGGGAGCATAAGGCAACTCTGTTGACCCCTGAGCTGGTTAAAGAAGCCGACCTGGTTTTAACGATGACGGGGGCGCACAAAGAACAGGTAAAACGGCTGATTCCCGGGGCGGAAGAAAAAGTGTTTACCCTGGCTGAGTTTGCCGGCGCCGGAACGGATATTTTGGATCCCCTCGGGGGGCCGGTGGCTGTTTACCGCCAGTGCGCCGCTGATTTGCGCTATTTGATCGGCCTTACCCTGGATAAAATAAAGGACTGAGGAAAAAGTAAAAAAATGTGGAAAAAAGGAAATTAAAGTTTCGTGCCGAAATAATCAACATGATAAGTTATTAAGAAGGGCTGATCATGCGCATTGCTATCGGCAGCGACCACGGCGGGTGGCGGTTGAAGAAAGAAATTATTGCTCTTTTGCAGGAGAAAGGAATTGCCTGCCAGGATTTTGGGACGTTTTCTCCGGAAGCTGCAGATTACCCTGATTTCGCGCTCAAGGTGGCGGAAGCGGTGCGCAGCGGCGAGTACGACCGGGGAATCCTCTGTTGCGGCACCGGGATCGGGGTGGCCATTGCGGCCAATAAGGTTCCCGGCATCCGGGCCGCCCTCTGCCACGATCCTTTTTCCGCCCGCGCCGCCCGAGAGCACAACAACGCCAATATTTTGACCCTGGGCGAGCGGGTGATTGGGCCCGGGCTGGCCAAAGAGATCGTCGAAACCTGGCTGAAAGCGGAATTTCAGGGCGGCCGGCACGCCCGGCGGGTGGAGAAAATAACGATGATTGAAGAAAGGTATTGCGGAGAAAGCATAAAAGCACAGAAGAATGGGCCAGAAGTTCCAGGGGCAAGGCGGGAGAAAAGGCCCAAAGGCACAGAGGCACAAAGGGAGAGAGAGAGGGGTTGTCCATGAGGACTACCATCCTCTCCATAAAGAATGAAAATGAGGGCTGGAAT
>DAISHP010000144.1:0-5452 GCA_036822475.1 Bacillota bacterium | reverse complement strand
ATGGTGGACGTTGTCTTTGGTTGGGACGCGACGGCCGAAGTGCTGGAAGACTGGATGTATGAGGAATTGGCCCAAAAGTACGCCCTGGACCCGGCCATGCAGACCTGGATGAAGAAAGTCAACCCCTGGGCGCTGCAGAATATTGCCGAACGCCTGCTGGAAGCGGTGGAGCGCAAGATGTGGGCTGCCGCGCCGGAAATGGTGGAGCAATTGAAAGAAATCTACCTGGAGATCGAAGGGGAGATTGAAGGGCGCACCTGATTTGTCTTTTTAGCCGGGCCGATCTTTTTAATCAGGTTTTCCGGGACATATTATATCGGGGTGTATGGACCGGCCCTGGGGGTGAAAATAAGCCTGACCTCTTTTATTTTGAACAGCCTGGTTTATATTTTTTGTTTGCTTGTCGCTGTGCGCCTTGAGTAGAAGTTGTCCGCAGAAATTCTCCGATAACGACAGATTGCAGATGAATGGGCAGGTGAAAGGAGGCGGCGGATAAATTGCTCATTTATGAAACAGACGGCGGAGAAAAAATTCACCGGCAAAACGACAGCATTATCATTTATTTTCCCGGGCCACGACGGGTGGTCAGTTCGGCCAGGCTCAACGGCGGTTACCGGGAAGACCTGGAAGCTGTCTTCAACCATCATGTTCCTTCCGGAGGGCACAGACCTGCCGATCTGCCCGGAGGTAGCGTTCAGGGGTACCTGGAGTATGTATCTAATCGTTTACATCTACCCGTTAAGCGTACTGCCGGGTTATTGACTGCCGCCGATATGGAGAATGCTTCCATAAAAACGGTTGCTTATCGTGAACTGACGGTGACGGCTGTGGTTACCGGGGGGGTGGAGGTAAACGGAGGACGGGCCGGTGATCCCGCGCGGCACTATGAACTGGATGGCGAGTGGACTTTCGTTGGGGGGACCATAAATACCATCCTGCTGATTAATGGCAACCTGCCACCCCAAACGTTGGTCCGTGCTGTTGTGACGGCCACGGAGGCCAAAGCGGCTTCTTTGCAGGAACTGGCCGCTCCCAGCCGTTATTCCTGCGGCGTAGCCACCGGGTCGGGAACCGATCAAATTGCTGTCATTGCCAACCCGCAGTGCCGGCATTATTTCACCGACGCCGGAAAGCATTCCAAATTGGGTGAGCTGATCGGGAAGGTGGTTAAGGAAACGGTTAAAGAAGCCCTGGATAAACAAACCGGTCTTAATCCCCGACGGCAGAAAAATTTCCTGGTGCGTCTGGAAAGATATGTTGTTGGTCCGGACGATTTCTGGCGCCAGGCCCAGTCTGATGGGGTCGCGCTTTCCCGGGAGCAGTACCTGGAACGGCTGCGCAGTCTGGCGGTAAACGAAAGGCTGGTTGCCCTGGCGGCTGCGTTATTGCATTTGCTTGATGAGCATGAGTGGGGATTACTTTCCGGTGAAACAACGCTGGCGGTGGGTAGAAATTTTATTCGGGCGTATGTTCCTTCCGCCGCTGTTGGTGAAATAGAAGCGGGTGAGTTGCCGGGATCCTTGCTGTATATGTTCATTCAAGCGGTTAACAAAATAGTTATGGGCGAAAAACATATTTTTGAAAATGAAAAGGTTCATCAAGCAAATTAACAAGGTGAAAAGGAGGTAGCACCATGAGGCCGCTAAAGCCGCTTTTCGCGAAGACCATCATTTTCCTGGTTTTGGCGTTGCTCTTTTTGGTTCTGGCAGGTGGGTGTGCTGCAAAGGGGCAAAGCAGCCAGACAGCAAAGAAAACAGAGGAGGTTAAGTACGCTCAAGGCTTTCAAATAGAATATCTGAACAATGGTTGCAAAAGATTGTTCGACGGCGAAGGCAGGGAACTGCTCCTGGTTCCCCGGGGGCAAAAACCGCCGGCAGACTCCGAAAATGCGCTTAAGATCGAAATACCCGTAAAAAAAGTGGTCGTTTGTTCCACCACTCAGGCAGCCCTGTTAAAACCTCTGGGGGTTTTGAACAGTATTGTCGGGGTGACCACGGAAGAGAAAAACTGGTTTATCGATCCTGTAAAAAAGGCCATGGCGAAAGGCGAGATAGTATACCTCGGTAAGAATACAGCCATGGATTATGAAAAATTACGGGCTTTGCGCCCGGACGTGGTTTTTATTTACACAAAGACCCCGGGGATGAGCGAAGTGCTGCAAAAACTTAATGAGTTGGGCATCCCAGTTGCTGTAGATAACGAGTACCTGGAAGAACACCCGCTGGCGCGAATGGAATGGGTAAAGTTCCTGGCTGCTTTTTATGACAAAGAGAAAGAGGCGGATAATTTCTTTAATCAGGCAGTGAAAAGAGCTCAAGAAGTGGAAGAGAAAACCGCCGGGGCAAAAGGGAAGCCCAAAGTTTTGTGGGGAAGCATCAGCCAGGGGAAAGTATACGTGCCTCGGGCCGGTTCTTACGTGGCGAAAATGATTGCCATGGCGGGCGGAGATTATCTTTTCAATGACCTGGCGGGTACCGGCAGCGCCAGCATTACCCTGGAGGAGTTTTATGCGCGGGGTCAGCAGGCAGACGTCTATATCTCTTCGACTTCGCCAAATTACGGGGTTACTTCCATTCAAAAAATAATTGCGCAGGGGGAAATACTATCCGGCCTGAAGGCGGTCAAAGAAGAAAAAGTCTGGTGTTTTCAGCCCTGGTACTGGCAAACTCTTGATCAAACAGATGAACAGATCGAAGATCTGGCCGCCATCTTCCATCCGGAACTTTACCCGGATTACAAGCTCAAGCACTTTTTAAAGCTGCCTGCAAAGTAAGGGGTGGAAAAGTTGCCTTTTCTCCTGCCGCAAATCAGGTATCAATTCTTATATTTGTTGTTTATTCTCCTGTTATTTATCTTCTTTACCTTAAATATAGCCATGGGTTCTGTGCACATTCCTTTTCTTGATGTCTGTAAAATTATTTTTCAGCACCAGATAGACAATGATGTATACCAGGCGGTGGTCTGGAAAATCCGGCTGCCGCGCTCGCTGGCTACCCTTTTCGGCGGCGCGGAGCTGGCGGCCGCCGGGCTTTTGCTCCAGGTATTCTTCCGCAATCCGATTGTCGGCCCTTACGTGCTGGGGATCTCCTCCGGTGCTACCTTGATGGTGGCGCTGGTTATGCTTACCGGTTTAACTGCCGGGATAGGCGGCATTCACCCCTTTTTCTTGAGCCTGGCGGCATTTGCCGGGGCTTTGGGGGTGATGGCCATTGTCCTGGCGGTGGCCGCTAAAGTAAGGGATATCGTTACTTTGCTGGTCATCGGGCTGATGATGGGCTACCTTTGCAGTGCAGTCAGCAGCATTCTGATTGCCTTTGCGGAAAAAGAAAGGGTGCATGGATTTGTTTTGTGGACTTTTGGCAGTTTCTCCGGTTTTCGCTGGGATGAGGTTCAAATTTTAGCTCTTGGCGGCGGGGTTTTGCTTTTCGGCACCTTTCTTTTGTGCAAGCCCTTAAATGCTTTTTTGCTGGGGGAAAACTATGCCCGGAGCATGGGGGTGAACATCAGTCTTTTCAGGTATCTGATTGTTTTTCTTGCCAGCGCCCTGGCCGGCCTGGTCACGGCCTTCGCCGGGCCGGTAGCCTTTATCGGCCTGGCCGTACCCCACATGGCCAGGCTCTCCCTGGGCACAGCGGACAATAAAATCCTCATTCCCGGGGTAATCCTGCTCGGGGCGCTGACGACCAGCGTGTGTGATTTAATCGCCAGGCTTGCTTTTTCGCCGGTGGAACTGCCGGTAAGTGCCATTACTTCATTCTTTGGCGCACCCATCGTAATCGGCCTTTTGCTGAAAAGGAGGACTGCCCTGTGATGATGAAAACCCAGAAGCTGGCTGTAGGTTACGGTAATAAAACCGTGGTGGACAACATTGAAGTAGAAATGTTAAAAGGCCAGTTCATCTGCCTTTTGGGCCCTAACGGCTCCGGCAAGACGACTATTTTAAGATGCCTGGCCCGTCTGCTGGCTCCTCTCCAGGGGGCGGTGTATCTGAAGGGACAATTGTTATATAGATTAAAACCAGACCAGCTGGCCAAAACTCTGGCCGTGGTTTTAACCGAACGCCTTTCCCCCGGCTTAATTACTGCTTTTGACATCGCTTCCATGGGTAGATATCCTTATACGGGCTTTTTTGGTAAACTTTCTGAAGAAGACCGGCAAAAAACCTGGGAAGCCTTGCGACTGGTCAATGCCGGGGAGCTGGCCGGCAGGTATTTTAATGAATTAAGCGACGGTGAAAAACAAAAAGTGCTTTTGGCCAGGGCTTTGGCCCAGGAGCCGGAAGTGATTATTTTAGACGAGCCAACCAGTCACTTAGACGTGCGGCACCGTCTGGAGGTGATGGCTATTTTGCGCCGCCTGATCAGGGAGAAGGGAATTACCGTAATTGTTTCCCTGCATGAAGTCGACTTGGCGTTAAAGACCAGCGAGACGGTCATCCTGGTAAAAGATGGGAAGATACTGGCCTGCGGGCCCCCGGAAGATGTTCTGGCGGAAAAGACGGTTGCTTATCTTTACGATGTCCATTATGCTCATTTTAACCATTACCTGGGAACTATCGAGCTAAAAAATAACGAAAAAGGGGTTTCGGTTTACGTGGTGGCCGGTGCAGGTAGCGGTGCGAACATCTACCGCCTGCTTTCCAAACATGGTTTTAGCATAATTACCGGAGTAATTCATAAAAATGATATTGATTATCACGTTGGCCAGGGGATTGGAGCAGCTGTCATAGGGGAAAACCCTTTTGTGGAGATTGGCGACGATGCTTACAATTGGGCTTTGGATTCTTTGAAAGAAATAAATTACGTCATTGACGCCGGTTTTCCGGTAGGACCTTTAAACAGGCGCAACTGTGAACTGCTTTTGGAGTGCTGCAGGCAAAAGAAAGTTGTCTGTACCATGCGTAGTCCTCAGGATGCCGGGGAGCTATACGGTAAATATGCTCAAAACCTGGTTTATTGTGCGCAGGTAGCGTCAATTTTAGAAAAACTGCCTTAAAAAATTGTCGATTATCCGAAGAAGGAGTTTTCCAGACGCATGAAGAATATAAAGAAGAGTATAAAGAGGAGAGCATTCGGCCACGAAGGCCCATAGTCCTTGCTGAAGCGGGGAAAGGGTCTTCTTTTCTTTTTTTAAGATTTCCATCCTCTTTTGGTGTTTGGGTACAATTGTTGTCTGTAAAGGAGATCTTGTCGTTTGTAAAGGAGATCGCCCATGGGAAACTATCAACGCTTTACCTTTCCCTTTGCGGCCATCACCGGCCAGGAGAAGATGAAAAAAGCCCTTTTGTTGAATGCGGTCAACCCGCGCCTCGGCGGCGTGCTCATCCGCGGCGAAAAGGGTACGGCCAAGTCCACGGCCGTGCGGGCCCTGGCCGTCCTGCTGCCGGAGATCGAGGTGGTGGTGGGCTGCCCGTTTAACTGTGCTCCCGATGACCCCGCCCGGCTTTGCGCCT
>DAISHP010000143.1:0-5457 GCA_036822475.1 Bacillota bacterium | reverse complement strand
TTCCGAAAGGCCAATTTCGGGCCTTTTTAGGGCTATTTTGCCGAAAGATGGGCTAACAGGGCATCCGGGAAAATCCGGTTTTCTTTTGCCACAAAACTTCACTCCTCTACTCCAGTACGATTCTAACCTTCCCGGGGTCCCTGCCGCGGGTCAGGGACTGGACATAGTCCTCAAAGCGCTTCTGAAATTCAGAAATGGTGCAGGGCGTTCCTCCCACACCCAGGGCCTTTTTAAGGTCATCTACCTTCACCAGAACTTTTTCCATGCCGGACAGCACTTCCTGAACGGCCTTTACAAACGCTGCATCAACCACGTAAGGAAGCTGCTGCTCCCTGACTAACGTCTCCAGTGCTTTTTGCTGCTCCGGCTTTAAAAGATAGATGTTTTCCTTCACCGTAGGGTCTTCCAGGTTGGCGGCCAGGGTGCGGGTCCAATCCTCGTACAACCGTTCCAGGTCATCCTCGAGCTGCCTGAGGGTTGCTTCCGCCGGCACCTTAACCGGCTCTTCCGCCGGCCGGAAACGGCAGTGGGGGCAAACAGGAGTTCCCTTCAAATCCTCAACGGTCAGGCTGAAGCATGTTTTCAGTTCGGCCAGGCGGTTTTGAAAGTTGGTCAACTGCGCCCGGGGCATCAATTCAATGCCTGCCAGTTTGCCAAGTTTGCCTAAGCGCTCATCTTTAAGGAGTTCAGATTTCTTCTGATCCCCTGTGGCGTTTAACCGGGCTTTTGCATGAGCCTGCAGGTAGGTATCAATATAAGAATTTTTAAGTTCCGTCAGGACATGAACGATCTCACGGCGCAGATTCGGGTCGGCAAGCTCATCCGCCCCGGATATTTTTGCTATGAGATTGGCGCGTTGCTCCCGGGCCTTTTTGCTCCATTCCGCCTCAGCCGGGAGGACGGCCTCGGCCGTAGCCAGGTAAGAAGTTAACGGCATGATTTCCTTGGCCAGGCCGGCCAGTTCCTCAATCTTCCGCAGGCTGTCGAGGTGCGCCTTTTGGGCGTTAATATCGCTTTCACCGTACCGGAAGTTTTTCAATTTGCCCGGTGTATTGAATACTTTTAAGGACTCCAGAAACTCCTTAAAAGCGTCCAGCCCCTGCCGCAGATCAGTTTTCTTTTTTTCATCGAAAAGGGAAATGTCCCACAGGGATAATCCCTGCTGGATCTCCTGCCGGGCCAGCAGGGTGCGTTCCAGAAGCTTATCTACTGCTTCTTGAAGCTGCCTTATGGCCTCCTCCCTGGTGGCCGGGTTGACGACCAGCCCGGGAGGCAGGCAGAAAAACTCAAAGAGAGCCTGCAACGGGCCAACGGGCAGGTCCCTCGGCCGTTCAATGTGCTTGAAGTCGACAAGGTCTGCCAGGGGAGTCCTGCCGAGTTCCTCCAGATTGGAGGCGTCTATTTTTTTTCCCGTAAGGCTTAGAGTGATATCACCGCTGTGAATCAGGCTGGCCAGGATGACCGCCACCCATTCCGGTTCCAGCCTGAAACGGTGCTCGTACTCTACACCGCGAAAATCGGCAATTATTTCGTCTCGCTTCAGAACCTGCCCCGGCCCTTTCCGGTTCAGCTGGTCCAGGATGTGTTTGGCATAACGCGACTGCTGGGGCCTGAGCTTATCACCGTCCAGCAATTCCAGAGCGTCAAGGACGGCAGTACCTTGCCTGGTTTTGATCTGGCCGAGGATCCACCGGATGGCTTCCTGGGCAGCCTGGGGCCGGTTTTTTGACGTAATAAGGGTGGAAAACGCCGGATAGTCCGGGGCCTGTTCTTCAAAGTGTGATGCCAGACATATGGATCCTGCCAGGTTGACCAGATCCCGTACGGAGGAATGGGGAGCAGCATTTCCCCTGATCCACTCGACAAATTTTCTGGTAACTCCCCGACAGGTAACTTCAAAAGCGGTAGCAATATTGTTGCGCAGCCAGTCGACTATAGTTTTAAGGTGTTCATTGGCCTTGTTCTCGTAAACCTGCCGCGTACCTTTCGAGGCGGTACTGGCCATTTCCCGGGCACCGGCGAAAAGCTTTAAGGCCTGATTAAAGCTTTCGTCACGCTGTACCAGCCTGAAAAACACTTCATCGGCCTTGTTCTCATCCTCAAAATGCGGCGGGTCAAAGGGCTGGAGAAAGTACAGATAAAAATCCCTGGGGGGATGGGCCGTAGAACGTTCATTGGGAGCCCCAAAGAATAGATAACCCAACCGGCTCACTTTTTTCGCCCGCCACTCGATTTCGTGTTCCCAGATCCTGAAATTGGGTACATAAGTGACCTCCGGGCATTCCATAGCCCGGGCAAGGGCTTCAAAATAGTAGCGGTCTAACTGGGACTCATTCAGGGTCTCTGCCTTCTGCTCAATCAAGGAATCGAAATCGATATCCTTCTTTAAGTCCAGGTAATACTGGCCGTTCTCCTGGTTAAACGAGATAAACTGTCCGCTTACCGTCCGCATGATTTCCCGCAGGACCGATTCAACGGTGGTCTTCAGAAAATCGGCATCCTCTTCCGGTAAAGGCAAAAAGAGGCAGAGGTCGTCGCGCAACTCTTCGGCCGTAACCCCCAGCGGGCTGTAAATATCGCCGGCAGTAAGGCGGTGGACGCTTAAAGCGTGAATTATGCGCAGCGCCACGGGCTTATACTGGGGCCGGGTAAAAGCCTGCTGGATGCGGCTTTCTAAAACCTGGCTTTTCTCTATAACTTCTCTTATTTCGGGAATGCTCCTGAAAGACGGGTTATCCTTCAAGTTCTGCCAGTAGGAGTCATAGGCAATGAGGCCGGGCGCAGTTTCCGGAACTTCTTTGTCCAGGAATTTTTTCATGGCGCCGCTGATGGTTTTCAGCACTTCCCGCTTTTCGGCCACATAGACCTGTTCGAAGGTTTCGAGATACGCCGGATGGACGGGGAAAAGGGCGACAAATTCATCCATGCGCTCGGCCATAGTGCCGTAAAGTCTGGTGAAACGCTGCAGGTGTTCCCGGATCAGGGCCTTTTGCCGATCATCCTTGCGCAATAACCGCTCGGCGACTACATAGGCTATATCTTCACGGACAATCCGGATTTGTTCGAAGCGGTCCTTCACCCGGCGCAGGGTTTCCGCTACAAACTGGAAGCGGGGATTGTCGAACAGGGCCTCCTGTATACCGGCCATAAAGCGGAAACGGGTCAGCCGGCAAACCTCGCCTATTTCCCGCAAGAAATTTAAATCGAGAATCAGTTCCTGGTCCTTGCGGGTCCGCAGGTAGTCGAGGAGTTCATCAACAACCAGTAAAAGCCCGTAATCGGGGTAAACCTCCTGAAAAGCATTCATCATTTCAATGAGAGGGTCTTTATTATTGGTGACTTTATCCGCATCCGGAAACTGGTACTCTACTCCCATTTCAGCCAGATGTTCTTCCAGCTCGGCACAGATAATGTTCCGCAGGGACATCGTTGTGGAACCAATTTCGGTCCTGATGACTTTAAACTTGCCGGCGATGGCCCGGGCCTTTTCCGCCACAGCCGGGTTGCGGATTGCCCCGGCCATCTCCGGATATTCGGCCACCGCTGAAATTACCGACATTAAGTGAGATTTACCGGTACCGTAGTTGCCGACGATGAGCAATCCCTTGTTATCCTGGGGATGATCATATTGAAGTTGAGGAAAAACAACGCCTGCAAGCTGCTCGGCCATGCGGTCGGATATAACATAGGTTTCTACTAACTGATAAGCTCTGGCTTTAGCGTCGGCTTCACGCAATTGGACGATAGTCTCTATGGGTTCAAAATGAATCAGATCATTGTATTTCACAACACTCCCACCTTTGTTAAATTTGACAAACCAGAGCATCAACCTCAGAATACTTTCTGTACTCCGGGTGACCGGGCCCGGCATAAATCAACGTGCGGCCTTCAAATTTTCCATTCCATGCAGCCACGATGGTCCGGGTGCGGCTGATGTGTTGAAGCAGGCGTAAAGGGTCCTGCTGAAGAGCAGGGTCAAAGAGTATCTCGATATTATCCAGTAGAACAGCATCTTCTGCCGTATCATCTATAATTGCCTCAACGATTCCGGGCAAACGCAACGGGCGAACCCGGCCGGGGTATTCAAGCAGTTTCTGGCTCAGTATCAGGTTCAGATTAATGTAAGAATAACCCGCCTCATTGGACAGTTGAAGAAGAGCCCGGGTTTTCCCGGACGCATCCGGCCCAACCAATAACACTAATTGATAATAACGCGACCGGGCTGCATCTATTTGTTTTTTAAGGTCCCCTGTTTTCCTGGCCATGGTCATCACCGCCGAAGACGGTCGAAGGCCTGGGGGGTATAACCCAGAATTTGCAAAATGCACATGTCTTTTCATTTCCAGATTTCATGCGGGTTCACGCCAGGTGAACTGATAAAGTCAGGTATTTTAGAGCCTGGATATTTGTGAGGAACTGTAGATTACTCTCCCTGTTTGCAAGATCTCTTTGATAAAACTATCTTCTTGATTTCCCATTTCTTCGGGAGCTAACAAATGTGGTTCCACGCGGCAGTCAAATTTTTCAAAAAGCTCCATTGCTTTCGCTGCTTCAATTAAATAATCACAATCTTTATATTTCGGTGAAATCAGTGCTATGTCAAGATCACTGTAATCATTTTGTTTATTCCTGGCAAAAGATCCAAATAAAATGGCTTTCTGCAAATTTAACTTTTTTGCTACGTTCTTCCTGATGTATTTTTCAAGATTCTTTTCGAGCTTATCTATATTTCTCTGATCACCCTGCAAAGCCATACTAACAACTCCTTCGATTTAACCAGAATATTTTCCGCTGCTTTTTTCGTAAACGACCTGGCAATTTTCTCCCGCGTTCTGGGGTATCTCGTAGCAACAGCAAAACTTGTTAGTTGCCTTATTAACATTTTCTGTTCCTTATTTAGTAAACTCCATACGTTAGCATCCTTTGCTAACAGTTCCAAATTATGAATGGGTTTTGGAATTATATTATTGCCTTCAATGACTGCTTTGATAGCTTTTTCGATCGCCTGCTGGCACATAAATCCCATATACAAATATTTCTGATGATAACATAAATGGGCTACTTCTACGTCCTCATAAGCAATTTCTAACCAATCGTCGATCATTATTTAAAGCTACCTTTCGTGTACTTTTTTCCATTTTATCTTCCTCCCCGGACTTTTTCAAACTACTTCAGTTAAACACACAAGCAAAAAGACCACTTTCTCCCGGTATATACTTTGAGAATACCATCGGGAAAGTGGTCTATTCCTTACGCCTTGTTACCTACTCCACCGTCACGCTTTTGGCCAGGTTGCGGGGCTGGTCGACGTCGCATCCGCGGGCCACGGCCATGTAGTAGGCCAGCAGCTGCAGGGGGATCACCGCCAGCACAGGGCTCAGCAGGGGGTGGGTGGCGGGGATGGAATACACCTGGTCGGCCACTTTCTCCACTTCGGGCATGCCTTCCGTGGCCAGG
>DAISHP010000142.1:0-5475 GCA_036822475.1 Bacillota bacterium | reverse complement strand
AAGAAAAAGGCGTGAGAGTGATCCCCGCCTTTTGCTATTCCCTGAAAGATGACGGTCTGGGCACGAAGGGTTCCGGCGAGGTGGTGCGCCAGTACTTTTTCACCCCGGACGGGAAGCCGCGCATCAATGCCCTGGTCAAGTTGATCTCCTTCTTTTTGGAAGCCCGCACCCGTACCGATGACTTTTTGCGTGAAGATGTAGCCTCTTCCGGCGTGACTCTTCTGCAGAAGCTGGGCGTTCCCGTCTTCCAGCCGGTAACCTCCTTTTACCGCACGGTGGAGGAATGGGCGGAAGATCCCCAGGGGCTAAACCGGGACATCGCCTGGTGCGTCTCCCTGCCCGAGTTCGAAGGGGTGATCGAGCCGTTCTTCATTGCCGGGGCCAGGCGGGAAGGGGAGCTGGAAATCCGCGTCCCCGTGGAGGAGCGCTGCCGGCGCCTGACGGAGCGGGTGGCCAAATGGGTTGCCCTGGCCCGAAAGCCCGTAGCCGAGCGAAAGGTCGCTTTTATCCTGCACAACAACCCCTGCGCTTCGGTGGAGGCCACCGTAGGCGGCGGGGCCAACCTGGACACTTTAGAGAGCGTGGCCGGGATTTTGCGCCGCATGCGGGAGGCGGGCTACAGCGTGGAGGTACCGGAAAGCGGTAAAGAACTGATCGACACCATTATGAACCGTAAAGCCATCTCCGAGTTCCGCTGGACCACCACCGACGAGATCATCAGCAAAGGCGGGGCCTTAAAACTCATGCCCGTGGAAGACTATCGGCAGTGGTTCGACACCTTATCTCTGCGGGTGCAGCAGCGCCTTACCGAAGCCTGGGGCGCTCCTCCGGGTGAGGCCAAAAACGGCGTGCCCGCCGCCATGGTTCACGAGGGGAAAATTGTCATTACCGGCGTTCAGTACGGCAATGCCGTGGTCTGCGTGCAGCCGAAAAGAGGCTGCGCCGGGGCGCGCTGCGACGGGCAGGTCTGCAAAATCCTGCACGACCCGGACATCCCGCCGCCCCACCAGTACCTGGCCACCTACCGCTACCTGGAACGGGACTTTGGGGTGGACGTAATTGTGCACGTGGGCACCCACGGCAACCTGGAGTTTTTGCCCGGCAAAGGCGTGGGTCTCTCCGGTGAGTGTTATCCGGATTTAGCCATCGGCACCCTCCCCCACCTTTACATCTACAACGCGGATAACCCGCCGGAGGGAACCATTGCCAAAAGGAGGAGCTACGCCGCCCTGGTGGACCACCTGCAGACGGTGATGACGCAGGGCGGGCTTTACGACGAGCTGGCCGAACTGGACCGCCACCTGGAGGAGTACGAGAAGGCCAAAATAGCCGATCCGGCCCGGGCCCATACGCTGGAACATTTAATTATTGAAGAAATCAAAAAGACCAACCTGGATAAACAAATTGATGTGGAAGACGGCCACCATAATTTTGCCTTCATCGTGGAAAAGGCCCACGCCGTGCTCTCCGTCGTCCGCAACACGCAGATTCAGGACGGTCAGCACATCTTTGGCGAACTGCCGCAGGGCGAGCGGCGCATAGAATTGATCAACTCCATCCTGCGCTTTGACGCCGGGGAGAGGACTTCTTTGCGCCGGGCCGTGGCCGCTCTCCTGAACCTGGAACTGGCCGAACTGCTGGCCGACCAGGGGCATTTTTCACTTCCTCACGGCAAGACTTCCGGGGCGCTGTTAGAAGTAATCGACCAGATCGGAAAAGCGTTGATCGGTAGATTTTTAAAAGGGGAGCGGATCGAACTTGATTTTGCGCAGGAAGTTTGCGAAGTCCTGGGCGTACGCCTGCTCCGCCCCGAAATCCTGCCGGAGATCAACGAGCTCTTGCCCCGGGTGTTGGATTTGAACGAACGCATTGAAGCTTCTCGCGAGATCGAGGCGCTGCTTTCCGGCTTTGCCGGCCGGTATATCCCCGCCGGCCCCTCCGGCCTGATTACCCGCGGCCGGGACGATGTGTTACCCACCGGCCGGAACTTCTACTCCCTTGATCCCCACCGGGTGCCTACGAAAGCGGCCTGGGAAGTGGGGAAACGACTGGCGCAAAAGGTTCTGGAAAAACACCTGGCGGAAGAAGGCCGCTATCCGGAGAACATTGCCCTTTACTGGATGTGCAATGACATCATGTGGGCCGACGGAGAAGGACTGGGGCAGATGTTTTACCTGCTGGGCGTAAAGCCGAAGTGGCTGCCCAACGGGCGGGTGGCGGGTATTGAAGTGATTCCCTTAGAAGAACTGGGGCGGCCCCGCATCGACCTCACCGTGCGGGTTTCCGGCATCACCAGGGACAACTTCCCCAACTGCGTGGAACTCCTGGACGAAGCCGTCCAGACCGTGGCTGCGTTAGACGAACCTTTGGAGCAGAACTTTGTGCGCAAGCACACCCTGGCCCAGCTAAACGGGCAGAGCGATGCGCAGGCCTGGCGGAACGCCACTTTCCGCATTTTCGCCTCCAGGCCCGGCACTTACCAGGCCGGCGTGAACCTGGCCGTCTACGCCTCGGCCTGGAAAGAAGAAAAGGATCTGGCCGACATCTTTATCTACTGGAACGGTTACGCTTACGGCAAGGGTGTCTTCGGCAAAGAAGCCTTCCGCCAGCTCCAGACCAGTTTGAAGACGGTGGACGTCACCTACAACAAAGTGGTCACCGACGAGTACGACCTCTTCGGCTGCTGTTGCTACTTTGGCACCCACGGCGGGATGACCGCCGCCGCCCGGGCGGCTTCCGGCAAAGAGGTGAAGACCTACTACGGCGACACCAGGGAGCCGGAGCACGTGGAAGTACGCACCCTGGCCGACGAAATCCGCCGGGTGGTGCGCACTAAACTTTTGAATCCCAGGTGGATTGAAGGGCAGAAGCGGCACGGCTACAAAGGCGCCGGGGACATTTCGAAACGGGTCGGCCGGGTCTACGGCTGGGAGGCCACCACCCGGGAAGTGGACGACTGGATCTTTGACGACATCACCCGCACCTTTATCATGGACGAGGAAAACCGCCGGTTCTTTGAAGAGCACAATCCCTGGGCCTTAGAAGAAATTGCCCGCCGGCTGTTGGAAGCCGAAAGCCGCGGCCTGTGGAACGCCGACCCCGAAGTGCTGGAGGGTCTGAAAGAACACTACCTGGAGATCGAAGGGTGGCTGGAAGAAAAGATGGGGGAGGTCAAGGGCGAATTTCAGGGCGGCGCCATCGACATCCTCACCGCCGGGGAGGTGGCCGACTGGGGGGCGAAGATGCGGGAGATCAAGGCGAAGCTGGGGGAGTAAAGAAAATGGAAGGGGAAATTACCCATGGGAACGCCCACTCCTCCATCAACCATGAAAATCTGATTTCTGTGAGGGGGGAGAAAGATGACCAGAAATATGCAGTGAATTGTCTTTAGTTTTATATTCATGCTGGTTGCGGGAATTGCTTTGCTGGCCGGGTGCGAACAGAAACCGGGCTCTCCAAAGCCCGGGGCAGTAAGGATTACCCACTCCACCGGAAGGGCAGTGGAGGTACCCCGGTCCTGTGGTGACCTTTTCTGGTACCATTACCCCTGTTTGAAGGAGTCTTGAAGCATTTAAACGTTTGACCTGCACGAATGGATACCACTTCAGGTATGTAATTTTAAACAGGAAAGGATGGATAACCTATGCTCCGCCAGATTGTTCTGGTATTTTGTATCTCCGGCCTTTTGCTGACTGCAGCCGGGCCGGCGGCGGCCTATACAACAGTAAAGGTCCTGCAAACTCCCTCCGTCAGTGCCGATAGTACGGTGGCCCTGGGTACGTTAGTGCTTAAAGAAGAGTACGCCAACTCTATTAAAACTGGAGACCAGGTTACCATCAGCCTTCCTTCCTATGTTGAACTGCAACAATTGAGCCTGTATTTCCCTGGTGGTACTTCTTACTGGCCATCATCGGTGACCGATGCTACTTATTCCGTTGACTATACTGTGTATGAGATGGGTGATGAAGTTTCTCTGGGCAGCAGCGGCCTTACCCTGCGAAAAGAGGGTTTGAACACTTTTAGCCTCATGGTTGAAGAAGTTAAAAAACCAAACAAAAAACCTGATACATCTACCTTCCGCTGTTACATTTATTTTGACCAGGTTTACATAAAGGCCTTGCCTCCGGAAGAATCCGGGAAGATAGAGGTAACCCTCGATGCTCCTTCAGGCAGTGGGTTCAGTCCGGGTACAGTTACGGTGGCCAATGTCTCCACTGGAGGAAGTACGGTTACGGCTGCTTCGCCAGAAAACTTGACCGACCTGGGGGGAAAAGTGGCTAATATTACCCTCAAGGAGAATGTTCCCGGGGCTCTTAAAATGAATGGTACCGGTTACAGTAAACAGGATACAGTAAAATTTATCCTTTCCCCTGGTTTTACCTGGCAAACCGTAGTTCTGCTCCCCAGCTGGGGATGGCAGTCAGGTGATCTTGATTATGCCCTTGGTGAGGATACCAGTGGCAGGAGTGTGCTGTATTTGCAAATCAAAAAAGAAACCACGAAGGATACCGGGGTGGGGCGGGTGATTATTTCGGGAACGGTTTCGGTGGACGAAAGCATAGCCCGGTCCGGTAAGGTGGAGGTAAGCTACGA
The DNA here is from genome assembly GCA_036822475.1 of Bacillota bacterium. Lineage (GTDB taxonomy): Bacteria > Bacillota > Desulfotomaculia > Desulfotomaculales > Nap2-2B > JAIMBK01. The sequence continues at coordinate 882 of DAISHP010000142.1, read as the reverse complement.
GGGTAACAATCCGGGTGTTGTTCCGGCTTTGCTTACAATAGCTGAATACAGCACGGCCGGAGCAACAGTTAGCGGCAAAACCGCTACCGATGTCGTCGCCGGCCATAGCAACCAGCGGATAGGAGAGTTTACCGTGACCGAGGGGATGGCCGGTGATCTGGCCAGGGGCCGTACCATCACTTTCACCCTCCCGGAGGGGGTTAAATGGAACACGTATCCCACAGCAAAAAGGGAAGCCGGAAATGGTGAACTGAGCGGTCCCGTACCAGTGGGCGATGACAGACAGACCGTTAAATTTACCGTAGTGAGCCCGGGTACTGACAAAACCGCTTTTTGTTTCAAATATGCCACGGTCGACCTGGCTCTGGATGCTCCCGAAAAGGTGGCGATCACCGTGGGTGGCTCTGCCGGGACCAGGGGTACCGTAACTGTAGCGCAAGTACAACCCTTGATTACGCTGGTTGCGGAAAAGCCCATGGTGCGGATTGGTGTTCCCCGCCAGCCCGGCGGAAAGCTGATTATAAACGAGAATGTTCCCGGAGCCCTGCGGGCCAGGGATCCGGATGGCGCTACAGCGGTTTTGAGGCTGGAATTACCAGCAGGTGTTACCTTTGCCCAAAAACCAGTGGTAGCGATTAGTTCCGGCAATCTGGTTCTGGATTATTCCAATATAAGACTGGGAGAGGACGACCGGGCGCTGGTTATTCCTGTCAAGGTAGCCAGTGTCAGCCCGGTCAGTAAACCTGCCGGGAAATCAACTGAGCAGTCTAAACGTTCTTCCACCGGTAAAGAAAAAGAAAAATCCGCCGGCAATGCAGATAACGCAGATAAGGAAAGAACCAGTGGTGGCACTGAAACAAGTAGCGGTACAGAAGCATTACG
>DAISHP010000141.1:0-5537 GCA_036822475.1 Bacillota bacterium | reverse complement strand
GTAAAATATTCCCGACTTTATTTCTTTGTGCCTCTGTGCCTTTATACCTTTGCCCCGAAAACAGCGCTCGCCAATTTTCATCATCTGTTGGTGCCGCGAAAAAGCGGCATGAGGGTCTACCCTGAAAATAAATTTTCATCCTTTGTTGGTGCCGCTAAAAGCGGTATGGAGGTCTAATGCTAGATTTACTGGCACAAAAATTGTAAAATAAAATGCATGAGTAAAAAGTAGCTTTGTACTGTTGCTATTGTGATAGTTATAAAAACTTTAATTCAGGAAAGGGGAATCACGATGAAAAAAGTCAGGCTGGGTTCCGGTTCGGCCTACTGGGGGGACATGTTGGAGCCGGCCATCGAGCTGGCGGAAAAGGGCAATCTCGATTACCTGGGGTTTGACCACCTGGCGGAGCTGACCATGTCTATTTTACAAAGGATGAGGACAAAAGACCCGACCAAAGGTTACATTCCCGACGTGCTTCCCTTTATGCGCAAGCTTTTGCCTATTGCCGTGAAAAATAAGGTGAAGTTAATCACCAACGGCGGTGGGGCCAATCCGGAAGCGGCGGCGGACGAGGTGGTGAAAATAGCCCGGGAACTAGGCTTTAAGGGGCTGAAGATCGGGGTTGTCACCGGGGACGATATTCTGCACAGGCTCGACGATATTTTGGCCAAAGGAATCGTTTTGCGCAACCTGGACACGGGTGAAGAAGACATCAGCCGCATCAAAGACCGCATCGTCGCGGCCAACGCCTACACGGGCGCCGACTCAATCATTGACGCCTTGAAGGCGGGGGCGGACGTGGTCATCGCCGGCCGGGTCTCTGATAACGCCCTTTACGTGGCGCCCTTAATGTACGAGTTTGGGTGGGAATTTGCCGACGGCTACTGGGATAAAATCGGCGCGGCCATTACCGTGGGGCACATCATCGAATGTGCGGAGTGCTGCACCGGCGGGGCCTCCAACATGTGGAAGCAGGCGCCGGAACTCTGGCGCATCGGTTTTCCCATAGCGGAAGTGGACGAAAACGGCAACGCCGTAATCACAAAAGTGCCGGGCAGCGGCGGTCTGATTAATCAGTGGACGATTAAAGAGCACCTGGTTTACGAAGTTCACGATCCTGCCAACTACTTGATGCCGGACGGAATAGCCGATTTTACTGCCTTAAAGATAGAAGAAATTGGCAAAGACCAGGTGAAAGTGACGAACATGAAAGGAAAACCCCGCCCCACCCACTTAAAAGTTCAAATTGGCTATAAAGAGGGTTTCGTGGCCGAAGGAATCGTCATTCTTCCCTGGCCAGACGCTTACGAAAAAGCCAAACAGGCCGAGCAGGTGGTGCGCGGCCGGTTAGAAGTAGTTGGCGTGAAACCGCAGGAGATTCGCTTTGACTACATCGGGATCAACGCCTTGCACGGCCCCGTGGCGCCTGAACCCACCGGCGAACTCAACGAAGTCGGCTTAAGGGTGGCGGCCAGATGCAATACCTTTGAGGAAGCGGATAAAGTGCGCCGGGAGGTAACCCACCTGTGGACGCTGGCCGGGGTTGGCTCATCCTTTGGCGCGCCCATCCCGGTGCGGCAGATCATCGGCCTGTGGCCCACCTTGATTCCCCGGGAAGAAATCCCCACCCAGTTTATGATTAAGGAGGTTGACTGAGATGGCCAAAAAACCCCTGAAAGATTTAGCCTACGCCCGTTCGGGAGACAAAGGAGACATTTGCAACATCGGCCTGATGGCTTTGGACGACCGGTGCTACGAGATTATTCGCCGGGAAGTTACTCCCGAACGCGTTAAAGAGCATTTTCGCGGCATGGTCAAGGGAAAAGTAGATATTTACGAAATGCCCAATATAAATTCTCTAGAAATTGTCTTGTACAACGCCTTAGACGGCGGCGCCACCCGGACGTTGCGTTTTGACCAGACGGGAAAGTCCATGTGCACGGTCCTTTTGCGGATGGAAGTGGAGGTGCCGGAGTAAAATCCAGAGGAATTTTCTCTTTCCGCCTTCCGGATATGGAATAAAAAGGAGCTCCTTTCCCCGAAGTGGAATAAATAAAGGCACTTAAGGCACAAAGAGAAATGTACCGGGAAGATTAACTTTGTGCCTGGAAAGCTTTGTGCCTGATCTTTAATTTAGAAGGGGGCGTCGAGTTGCAAGTGGTTTACCAGTACATACTCTACGAAGTGACCGAACATATCGCCACCATTACTTTAAACCGGCCGGAAGTACGCAATTCCTTAAACGCCGAACTGATGGAAGAAATTATCCAGGCGCTGGCGGCGTGCAAAAAAGATCCGGAAGTCCGGGTGATCGTCATCCGCGGGGCCGGCGACAAGGCCTTTTGCGCCGGGGCCGACCTGGGGAAGGTGAGTGAGAGAAGCGGGAACATTATTGAGGCGCGAGCCCACCTGGGCAAATACGCCGATGTAATTCTGGCCCTGGCGGACGTGGGCAAGCCGACCATCGCCGCAGTGCAGGGGTACGCCCTGGCCGGAGGGTGCGGGCTGGCGGTGGCCTGCGATTTGACCATTGCCTCCGAACGGGCGAAATTTGGCGTACCCGAAATAAACGTGGGCCTGTGGGGAATGATCATTACCGCGCCCATTTTCCGCGCGGTGGGGATGAAAAAAGGGCTGGAATTGTTCTATACCGGGAAGCACATCGACGCTTACGAAGCGGAAAAAATCGGGATGGTCAACCGGGTGGTGCCCCACGAATCTTTGGCCGAAGAAGTAATGAACCTGGCCCGGGAGCTTGCCGCCAAGAGTCCGCTGGCCCTGCGGATGGGCCGCGAGGCTTACTACACCGCCAGAGACATGGAATATACCAAAGCAATTAAATACCTCCGGGAGATGGTGACTCCTTTAGCTTGCAGTGAGGATTGCCGGGAGGGAATCGCTGCTTTTCTGGAAAAACGGAAACCTCAGTGGAAAGGGCGGTAGATGATGAATTTTGATTTTACGGAAGAACAGGCCCTCCTGCGTAAAACAGTGCGGGATTTTGTCAGCCGGGAGTGCACCCGGGAATACGCCCGGACGTTAGACGAAAACGAGGAATTTCCCGAGCGGTTGGGCAGCCCTGCATGATGTTGGATCAATCAACAATCAGCAGAAAATTGAAAAGGTTACGGGGAAGAAGGAAAATTGAATAATGGGATAATTATTTCCGGACTGATGAATGGGAGCGCTAGTATTAATAAAAAAGGGGAGGCGAAAAGCAGTGAGTATAGAAAGGGAACTGGAAAAAGCGGCGGGGTTGCTGACCAAAGCTAAGTACGCAATTGCTTTAACGGGTGCGGGGGTGTCGGTGGAAAGCGGGATCAGACCGTACCGCGGGCCGGACGGCGTGTGGACCGAACGAGGTGAACCGCCCGCGGATGGCTACCAGCGGTTTTTGGCCGATCCCCGCGGCGAGTGGGAAAAGTGGCTGAAAAAGGAGGGCTTTCCCCCAGGATTTTTGGAGAGCCTGTTCAATGCAAAACCAAACCCCGGGCATTATGCGCTGGCGGAACTGGAAGCGCTGGGAAGATTAAAATTTTTAATTACACAAAATGTCGATAACTTGCACCGGTCTGCCGGGACCAAAAATCTTGTCGAAATTCACGGAAACATCCGGCTGCTCAGGTGCATCCGGTGCGTTTCCCGTTACCGGGAGGGGGAGATCTCCCTGGAAACACTGCCTCCTGTCTGTCCCAGGTGCGGCGGTTTGGTCAAAACTGACGGAGTACTCTTCGGCGAGCCCATTCCTGCCGATGTGCTTCAGAAATGTCAGGAGGAAGTGGCCAAAAGCGATTGCCTTCTATCGGTGGGAACGTCCGCAGTGGTTTATCCGGCCGGCCGGTTTCCCCTGCTGGTAAAAAAGAGGGGCGGCGTTTTAATCGAAGTAAATCCCTATGAAACTGAACTTACCGGGTTCTGCGACGTCAGCCTGCGCGGCAAAAGCAGTGAGATCCTGCCTCTCCTGGTCGAAAAGGTGAAGGGGCTGATTTGAAAGTTTGCAGTTCATTTATGGGAAATTTGGCGGAAGTGTACAAGCCGTAAGCGCCTATTTCATGCGGAAGTGTACAAAATGAAATAGGCGCTTACGGCCTGAAGTCAAAATTCTTTACCGTAAGGAAAAAGGGAAACCCGTAGCCATGATTTTGCCAAAAAGAAACAGGCCCTGCGGGAATCCGGCGCGAAGCGCGTCAGGATGCTCTCCGGCCTGACCTACAGGCAGTTCCGGGTCATGGTGAAATCCTGTACCTTCCGGGAAGGAGTGGAACTCCTGAAACCGGATGGAGAAAACGTGGACCCCTTCGCCACTACAATCGTCGGCCAACTTAAATTCATGTCCCGTTACGGCTTGCCTTCCCACGGCTCCGCGGCCTGCGTCATCGCCCGGCAACCACTCCCCAGTGAAACCCGGTCAAGCCGGCGCAAGACTACGAGCGGCCCTAACAGGGCAGGGGGGCGGGGAGGAATCCATGGGCATCGACCTCCCCATCCTTTCAGGCACCGGCTGAAGGCGGCGCCCCCCGGCGTTGCCTGATGATGTACGGCAAAAAGCAAGAATCACACTTCCTGCCAGGACAGGCTCCTAATCCTAAAATAATCTGGTCATGTTGAACAGGATTTTTCCTGCTAGAACGAGAATATTAAATTGACTTGCTGGTCAAAAAATATTCTCCTCATTGAAGAAAGGAGTGGATTTTGTTGTCTAAGTTAACAGGAAAAAGCGCCGTTGTTACCGGTTCGGGAAGAGGAATTGGAAGGGCCATAGCTTTAGAGTTGGCGAGGGAAGGCGCGGATGTGGCGGTTGTCGATTTAATCAGCGAAAATGCTGAAAAAGTGGCCGCCGAAATCCAGGAGATGGGGCGCCAGGCGATGGCCGTACGGCTGGATATCACGAAGTCAGCCGACGTGAAGGAGGCTTTCGCGAAAATAGCCGCCACCTTTGGAAAAATTGATATTTTGGTGAATAACGTTGGTTGGGATAAGGTAGAACCATTTATAAAAAGTACGGAAGAAACCTGGGATAAAATTATCGCTATCAACTTCCGGGGGATGTTGAACTGTACGCGGGCGGTACTGGATTATATGATCGAAAGGCGGTCCGGCAAAATCATCAGCATTAGCTCTGACGCGGGCCGGGTTGGTTCGACGGGCGAGGCTGTTTATTCCGGCTGCAAGGGGGCGGTGATTGCCTTTAGCAAGACGCTGGCCAGGGAAATGGCCCGCTACAAGATTAACGTCAATGTTGTCTGCCCGGGTCCGACGGATACTCCGTTATTTGCAGAAATAGCCCAGGATAATCCTAAACTGTCGGATGCGCTGGCCAGGGCCATCCCCTGGGGAAGAATGGGGACGCCGGAAGATATTGCTCCCGCGGTTGCTTTCCTGGCTTCCGACGGCGCCGGCTATATTACCGGTCAGACGCTCAGCGTAAGCGGTGGGTTGACCATGTGTTAAGGACAAAAATACTGCCTGGCTGAACAAAAGCCGGGCAGTATTTTTCTTTCTCCAGATGAAAACATTGCCGATTTAGTGGCCCGGCT
>DAISHP010000140.1:0-5577 GCA_036822475.1 Bacillota bacterium | reverse complement strand
CAGAGGCTGGCCGTCGATCAGGAGAGTCCAGAGGGAAACATCCTGCTTTTTCACCTGGAGCTGGCGCAACGCTGCTTCCTGGAGGACTCTGGCTGCCCATTTACGCATGATTTTCTCCGGTGCTTTCTTGTCTTTGACCCCGGCCCACTGTTTCGCAAACTCGCCCGCCGGAACCAGGCCCAGGTTCTCCACATTCAGCACGGCACTGCCGTCCGGCAGGCGATAAAAAACAGTATTCAGCAGGTTTTGCAGTTTGCGCCCGAACTCTGTATCTCGCTCCCCGGCATCTTCCAGTTCACGCAAAAGATTGGTCACGACCGGGCCGGCCAGGTACTCCGGGTTGTTAGTGGTCAGAAAAAGCTGGGGGCTGTTGCCGGAAGCGTTACCCACCCAGCGCCAACGGGCCAGAAAGCCCCGTTTGGTTTCCTCGTCCATCAGGGGGATCTCGGCCAGGTCAAAGGCCAGGCGAGGCTGTCCACCCTCGAGGAGCAGATTTAGCTTGACCAGGTAAGCCTTGTCACTCCGGGGCATTCGTGGCACTTCCTGCACCAGTCCGCTGACCACATTGGAACCAGTATTCAGCATCCGGCCCACCATGGCCACTGCTTCAAGCATCAGGATCATCTCCCTCTGATATAACATCGTTGTTATTTACAATAGACCACCTTTAAAAAATTTAACACTCTTCGTCTCCTTTGTCAAGGATAAAATTTGTCTCCTTGGGAAAAATTATCACCTGAATATTGTTGACACACATATTTCATAGCTGTTAGAATAGGCCACAGAGGAACAGCTTACCTGATAAGGGATTGAAATTTGTTTTTTACCATAGGAATGCGGGAGGGCAGGGCAAGAACCGCCCCCAGTCTATAGCCTACCTATGAGGGTTGCTTTATCCAGCTCTCCCTTCACTCCTTTTGTCCACCTGTCCCCGATGTTGACTTAAGAATTCACCCCTACCAATACTTCGCAGCACCCGAACCCCTGGGAGTTTTTGCTGCCCAGCCCGGCGTGCAGGGCCACCTCCAAAAGCTGCGGGTCGCCGCCCAGTTCGTAACTCCCCAGCCACCCTTTAATCACCGTCCCCTTATAATCCAGAACTTTCTGGTCGGCCGGGGAAACTTTGGCCGGCCTGATCCAAAAGCCGTCTTTGCTGGCCGGCCGGCCGTGGATGAGCAGGTATTTCTTGGCCAGATTTTCCGCCACCAGATCGCCAAACCGCTCCTCGAAAGGAGAATAGTAATAGGTAAACCGGCGCCCGCCGCTTTGCAGGGTGCTGTAAGCAACCACGGGCGAAAGCATGCGGAAGACGAGGGGGGAGGTCCGGACCACCGGGTCGTCGGTAGCAATGCGCGCCACCTCTAAAAATGTCTCCCCCAGCCGGAGGTGACCCTGGCGCAAAAGGCCGTTGCCCAGCTCCTGAACGATAAATCTGACCGGTGAACAAATGACGAGGTTAACCGGGGGTGTAAAAATAAACTGCTGCCCCCTGGAGTCGAAGCGCACTTTGCCCAGCAGGCGCGAAAAGGTAAACAACTTGAAGCGCCGCCGCCCCAGAGTAAAACCCTGCTCGTGTAGAAACTTCCGCAGGGCCGGTTGCTCAATTTGCGCGTAGATGGCCGCCTGGAGCAGGTAGTTATAATGCACCGGCACCGCGATCGCCGGCGGACCGGCCAGAGTAACCGTTAAACGCAAAAGAACACCTCCTTTGAGGCAAGTATTTCCGGCAAGAAGTAAAATTTACGGATTGCCGTTTACATAATCATGAGGGCCGACGTGGCGCAGGCGGAGAACCTGGCCCTCGGGCAGGCAGGAAACCCGCCAGTCCTGGCTAAGCCGGAAATGCCCGATGTTTCCCGGCCTGCCCTCATAAGTTTCGTAAAGCAGACCTCCATCCTTACGCAAGCCCGCAAGGCCCTGCTCGCGAAAAAGCAGGGACACTTTAGCCAGGATTGTCTGGATATCCGCCCGCCTGGCTTTGTCCGTGATGTCCATGAAATCTTTCTCGAAGCTTCGCTCATAAGCCAGGGCTGGGAACGGTAATAGATGATCGCTGCCCAGAATCCTTTGCTTATGCCGTTCCCACATCAACAGTCCCCAGGTACTCAGGGTATAGCTTCCCTCTCCGTCGAAGTCCAGGTAAATCTCCGGGATACCCTTTACCTCTTCCTCCTGCGCCAGGTAACCGTTTTCCATAAGGGCGAAAAGAACCGCCTTCTCCTGTAAAACTGGTATTTCGTCCAAAACCACCGGCAGGCGGGGAATGCGAATGAGATCCGCCGATGGCGCTTCGAAAATATAAATTATTTCATCGGCGTAAAACATCCCCAGGGTATTCATATACCCCTGCAAACTTTTAAAACCGCCCACCAGATTAAAAACAATATGATAACGGTGCTGCCGGTAACCGGCCAGAGTCTGCTCGCACCACTTGACAACCTCATTTACCCCGGCGGTAAAACTGCTGCAGTCCCTGGTGCTTAGTCCCGGTGGTACCAGAATCTCAACTGAATTAAATCCCAGCCTTTTTAAATGCTCCTCAAGTAAACGGGCTGATTCGCGGCCCTGATAGGTATCGGTGGCCACAAGGACATGGTGATCCATGCCGGTGTTTTGGGAGTAAAAATCGCGGCCGTAATAACCCAAGAGCCCCCTTAACTCGGCACTCAACCGTGGCAATTCCCCATGGGTAGAATTCCGCAGCTCGGCATCCACTTTCTTAATAATTTCATCGATCATCTCCCTCTGGTGGGATGTGAGCTCTTTTTCTACAGCATTGGCCGTGTCTCTGAAAAGCAGGCTTAAATCCTGGTCTTTTTGCCTGTTGACATAATTAGTTAACAGGCTGGTACCCACTGTAGAAACAATCAGGTGAGGCATTTTATTTCTCCCCTCTGAGGAAGTAATTAGTTTATTGCCGCCAGTACATAACCTGGATTGCCGTCTTTTATAATCGTCGGGTCTTTTAGCACTGTCTTGAGGTATACCGGTAAAACATTTATATCTCCATCGTTCTCTTGATCGCTTCGATCTTGGCGGTATCCTTCTTATTGGGTTTTTATCACTGGTCTGGTTTTTACTAGCAAATTTCTTTCCACAATTAAATTAGAAACCAAATCTATATCAAATAGCTTTATCAGAAACTCTAGCCCTCGATTTTTGTATCTTTAAAGCCAGTCCAGTTTTTAAGTCCAGCCAGCCTCGGGTCGATATGATCAGCATCATCCCGGCGGTTCCTTTCTCCCGAGGACGATCTGCCGGAGACTTTGCCAGGTTTTCCGGTAATGCCAGTTTCCGGCCGGCCTTGCCTGCCGGCAGGCACGTCTTTCCACGGTTTACGCCCCGGCGTCACACCTTCCGGTAGATCTGCAACCGGACCGGCAAATGCCCGGTGCAACCGGGCGACCCACCCGATCACGTAGGCCAGTTCTTCAAAAGAAAGGTCCTTGAGCACCGGATGCTTGACTTGGCCGTTACGCACGCCGAGGACTTGCACGATCCCCCGGTATTGATCACGCATACTGTGGCGCGCCAGCGGGCTTTCCGGCAGTTTTTCGATAATAGATAGCGCCTGGCGCAGGCGGTCTTCCTCCGCCGACCTGCGGCTAAATTCTCGAAAGATCTCAGCCACTGTGCCAATGGCAGTGCCGCCTGACTTCTGTTCACCGCCCGGCCAACCCCGTTCCCTGATGAGCTGGTAAGCCAGCTCCAGAAGACGTTCTTTATCCAAAGCCATTTGTGACGAACCTCCTTTTGCCCCTCTGCTAATACCCCTCCATACCCCACGCCGGACCGCGGCGCTTGCCGGAGAGAATCTCCCGCAACAGGGCGACGTTCCTGGTAACGTCCGGGTCGTTGCAGCCGTAATTGCGCGCCAGTTCGACGGGGTCCAACTCCACCTCTTTCGCCGGGAGATAATCCCGTGTATACCAGCGCGCCTCTCGTAGGCCAAGCCGAACCGTCCCGAAGTAAGCAGGTTTGCCGTAGCCGAGGCCCAGGCGGATCTCACCGTCCAAGCCGAGGGCAAAGCAAAGAAGAGCCAGCTCTTCCTGGTCGAGGTTATGAAAGGTTACCTCGCCCTGAAAGCGGCTGCCGGGCGGGATAACCTCGTGGGGCTGGTTTCCCTGGCGGGGATCCCCTTGAAGATAAAACTTGCGCCCGCGAAAGGCCGGGGCTGGCAACCGGCCTTTTAAACCGTCCCGCCAGCGCAGCCATTCTTCCTTGGTACAGTCGGGACAGTATGCCGGTCCGCCGCAGCCAACGACCCTGTAAAACTGGCAATAGTAGAGGCGTTCGTTGCCACAACCCCGGTTTTCCCGCGTACGGGGGTAGTCTTTAAACGGTTGTTCCAGTGGAGGCAGCTCTGCAACAACCCATTTCGCCTCGTCGCAGGGCGTGAATTCACCGAAAACCACCCGTCCCCGGTAACCCTTTTTCCCTTGCACAAAACCGAAAAGCCGGCAGGTGATGCAGGCGGCCTTTTCGCTACACGGCTGGCGGTTTCCCGGCGGGGTGGCGGCCTGCAGTCTCTGGCAGGGCTTGCCAGGAGGTTGGGCCAGGCAGCTCCGTGATGCTGCCTCGGCCAGGCCCCTTACCACACCTTTCAAAGAAGAACCTGGAATGACCGGAACCTGGTCTCGACGCATAAAGGCACGTACCACCTGTCCTTCATTGAGCCGGTAGGAGCCGCTGCCAATATGCAACGGGGTGACAACCTCCAGCTCCAGAACCAGCCGTCCGGTCAGCCGGTTGATGTCGATCCGGTTATGGGGCATAACTTCCCGCCGGTCCTCCGGGCGCACCGGCAGGAGGGGTACAAACGTGTAAGGCTTGTCTCGCAACATGGTTCCGGTTCCTTTAGCCACCGTGATTCACCCACTTTTGTTGCACTTCCCTTTGTTTACGGTGCAACTTCTCTAAGGTTTCCGCTAAGTCAACGTTAAGGGTCAGGAGCCACGCAAAACCTTCGCGGGTAGCCTCCCAGCAGTAGCCGTTGTCGGTGTAACGGCAACCGGCTACCGGTACAGTATCGTCGTGCTCATACCCGCGCAGTACTTCCGCGGGTGGATCGCGGCGGTAATCCCGCACCAGCACCTGCGCGTTTTCTACACGCACCCGGCCGTAACCCCGGGTGGTGCTGCCCCCGAGCAGGAGGAAACCATCGTCCAGATCCTGCAGCAGTGCGCCCAACAGCTTAAGCTGCCAAACCGCAAAATTGGTCAGGCTGATTTCGGCGGCAAAGGTTCCCTCTTCGACCACCTCCGGGTTGAAGAGAGCCTTTCCCTGCGTAGCGCCGGTGATCCGGTTGATAGCCACGTGGTTCCGTTCGTTCAATTGCAGGGGCCTATCCTCTACCGGAAAGGCATCGGCACAGCGCAGGCGTCCCGCCAGATAGGTCTGCCCGAAAAGCTGGGTTACAGGGTCCGACGCATAGTAGCGGTAATCGCCCGGTTTATCTTTCATTTCATCATCGCGCCCTCGCTGGAAAGGGTCGGGAATAACCATCCTGTTCGGCGCCAGTGCCCGGATGATCTGTTCCGCCCGGCTGCGCAGAACACCCTTGAGGCTGGAACCTGG
>DAISHP010000139.1:0-5599 GCA_036822475.1 Bacillota bacterium | reverse complement strand
CCCTTCCAGCCACTGGCGGACGACCCTGGGCGGGCGGCAGCGCACGAACTCAATATTTTCGGCAATCTCCCGCTCTAACCACGCCGCCTGCTTAAAACCCGCCTCCGGACCGTAAAGAACCGTATAGCGGCCGTAACTCGCGGCCAGTCTGGCCAGGCTGTCTAAAAGGGGGCTGCCGTAAGTAAGAAAGATTGCTTCCGGATTTTCCCGGGCCACCTCGTAGTCAAAAGCCAGCAAAAGATGATCCTGGCCTTGCAGGTGGTGCAGCTCCTCCGGCAACAGCACTTCCACCAGCTCAAAACCGGTTTCCTCCAGGACAGCTCCGGCCCGCTCCAGACAGGCGGTGACAAACGGGCGCAAACCCGGCTTTACGGAAGACAACAGCGCTGCCTCACCTCCCCAAAACCAACCAATTCCAATCTCTTCAGCCGCCTGATGGCTTTAATTGCCTTATCGGCGCACCGGAGCTTTGCCGCCCTTGCCGCCCCCGCTGCGCTGCCCTCAATCTTTTTCCGGGAGCAATTCGCCCAGCAGCCGGTCGTCCAGTTCCTTTACCGCCAGGTAGTGCTTTTTGGCCGCGGCGAGCTTTTCGCCCAGTTCCGCCAACCCGGCCTGCAGGGTTGCCTCGTCGGCCGCCCCGGCCCAGATGTCCATGACGATGTCTTCAAAATCCTTTTTCTCGCGCAGGTTGCCTAAAATCATGTCCAGCTCCCCCACCACCAGCTGGAACATATTGATCTTGGCGTCCAGCAGTTCCAGGATGTAGGCTTCGACCGTCCCGGCCGCCGACAGGTTGTAGATGTAAACGTCTTTTGTCTGCCCCAGGCGGTGCAGGCGGCCGATGCGCTGCTCGATGCGCATGGGGTTCCAGGGGAGGTCGTAGTTGACGAGCACGTTGCAGAACTGCAGGTTGCGCCCTTCGCTCCCCGTCTCGGTGGAGACCAGGACGCGGGCGCCGCCGGCAAAGGCCTGCACCTGCGCTTCCTTTTCGGCCCGCCGCATCCCGCCGTGCAGCCGGGCCACGCTCAACCCTTCCCGCTCTAAAAGGGCGGCCAAAAAATGCAGGGTTTCGCGAAAACAGGTAAACACAACGACGCTTTCGGCCAGGCTTAAAACGGCCGCGTCTTCTTCCGGGAAGAAAGTCACTTTTACCGGCGGTCTTTCTTCCTGGCTTTCCCCCTGGGGCCGGAGCCTCTCCCGGGCGGGGGAGGCGCTTTTGGGAAACGTTTCCGGGGCGCTTTGGGGGGCGCTTTGAGGAACGTTTTGGGGGGCGCCTTCCGGACCGCCTTCCAGTGCTTTTTCCGGCTCCTTTTTCAGCTCTTTTTCCGGCTTTTTTTCCGGCCCCTTTTCCGGCTCTTTCTCCAGCTCTTTTGCCAAACCCTCGGCCAGCCTTCTTTTTAGCTCGGCAACCATTCTTTTTCGCTCAGCAGCGTCTTTCGGTTTCCGCAGTCCCGCGTTCTGCGCAAAAGCCTCGCCCTGCGCAGAAGCCCCTCCCTGCGGAGAAGCCCCGCCCATCTGCAGGACCGCGTCCCGCTCCCGCGGGGGCGCGGCGGCTTGCAGCGGGCCGGCATTTTTCCGGCGGGAGCGCTTTCCAGGCCGCCTCCCCGGGGGAGGGGCGGAGGGTGCCGAACCGAGAATCTCAAGGAGCATTTCTTCCCTGGTCTTCCCGGTCCGCTGCAGACGTTCTTCGAGCATGGCGTCAATGGCTTCCGCCCAGCGGAGAAATTTATCCCGGGACTTTTTTCTTTCTTCTCTGGACAACTTTTGCCGGACCACCTTTTTCTGCCCGCGGGCCCCTGCCTGCGCCTCTTCGGCGCGCAAACTTTCTTCCGGAGCGCCGGCTGAGGTTGAACGAACCGCTCCCGGCGGGCGAGCGCAGGCAGCTTTGACCGTCGTTACTTCCCAGGTATTGCTTGAGACCGGCCCGGCCGCCGGGGCGGCTGGTTCGTCTTCACCAAAAAGACTTAGCTGTTCAAAGCGCGGCAATTCAGCGCCGTCTAAACCATCGTCTTTGCGCGGTTCTGGTTCTACGCTTAAGTTCAATTCTAATTATTTCTTCTTTCGACATTATGTTAAAAAATCCTCCTGCTAAAGAAAATTTTTCTAAATTTATCCACCGCATACACCAAAGTACGGGAAGTACGGGCAGGAGCCGGGGCAGTTCTCCGGCCGGCCGGGGTCGATCTTATATTCTTCTAGATTGACTGCAATAAATCTAGATTGTATACTTTTAAAAAGAACCGGAAATGGGGGTCCTAAAATATGCGCGAAAAGATCGGAACTTCGCTTAACGGCTCCTTGCTTGCCGAGGCGCGCTTAATGGCTCTCCGGAAAAAGAAAAAATTAAATGAAATCATTGAAGAAGCGCTGGCAAAATACCTGGACCAGGAAAAAATGAAACAGGCCGGCTCAATCGTCCGCGCGACCAGGAACGTTATTCAGGCCGATCCAAAGCTGGTAAAAAAGATCATGGAGGACGAGCCCTTCCTTGACATTTAACGAAATTGCGGACGGACAAAGCATCTTCATTGACGCGAATGTTTTCGTTTATCACTTTACAGGTTTATCCAAGGAATGCTCCAACTTCCTTCTGCGCTGTGAAACCGGTTTGCTTAACGCGTTTACCACGGTTGGCGTGGTCATGGAAGTTATCCATCGTCTGATGATGATTGAAGCCGTCAGTAAGGGCCTGGTTTCTCCCGGTAACGTGGCCAAAAAATTAAAAGAAAAGCCGGACGTGGTGAAAAAACTCGGCGATTACGCCGGGTATGGATTGTGCATTCCCGAGATGGGCATCCAGGTTGTCCCGTATATTTTTACCGACTGCACGAACAGTCAACAATATCGAAAAAAATATGGTTTATTAACCAATGATTCCTTGCTGCTCAGCGCAATGACGAGATTGCTCTGCTATAATCTGGCTACGGCCGATGAGGATTTTCTAGAAGTAGAGGAAATCACGGTTTTCCGGCCCGGGGATATTTAACCAACTGAACAAAAATAACATGCCAAATAATTTCCCCCTGGAGAGTTCGGACATTGGTCACCCTCCCGCTCCCTGGCTCCGTCATAACACAATGATTGCCGGGTAACTTACAAATTACCCTGTTCTTTTGATTGTAGATGGGCACGCGCTTTACCCTGGCCGACACGCGCTGGAGGTGCCTGGCTATATCCAGTTCCTTCAGCTTTAGATTAAGCGGAAACTTCTCCACCAGGGCGTCACCCTACCGCTCCTTTTTGCCTTTCTTTTCGCGTATGTTTCGTTTCAGCCTGCTCAAGTTTTTTCACCTCCTCCCGGCTAATTTTTGGGACTCGATGTACTTACGGATGGTTTCAGCGCTGACGTTGCCGGCGGTGCCGATATAGCAGCCCCTGCTCCACAACCCCCCGCCCCAGAAATATTTCTTTTTAAGGTCAGGGCAAGCGGCAAATATTTTATTGGCGGTGATGCTTTTGAGTTTCCCGACAATATCAGTGGGAGCTAATGTAGGTGGAGCCGACGGAAAAATGTGCAGGTGATCCGGCATGGTTTTCGTCTGGATGAGAGTGTATCCGGAAGTGTTGCAGATTTCTTGAATTACCTGTTTTATGGTGTCTTTTACCTTGTCGGTGATTACTTTATGCCGATATTTCGGACAAAACACGATATGGTAATTGATGTTGCAGACATGTTTTTCCTTCCATGGTTCAATTATACCACAAGAGCAAATGTTTGGGTATGTTTTTATTGCCCTGTCGAGCAATGCCTCTTTCATCCCACGGGACAAGCCTGTAGGTTTTCAGAGGTACCCTGTCAACGGGCCAATGGCTGCAACTTTAAAAACCTTTACCTGGCTGAGTTGCCCTGGAAATTATCGGGAACGGACCCGCTTTTACTTGACCGGACCAGAGAAAGTTAATGCCTTGTCTTAAAGCAAACAACTTGCTAAAATATGAGCACAGGCATATAAACAGGAGGCGGTACTGATGGGCCTGCCGATAAGAGAAATTGAAATTCCTCCAAAAGAAGTCTATACTTATGCGGATTATGCTCTGCTGCCTGAAGGCGCTCCTTATCAGTTAATAGGAGGTAAACTGGTGATGACCCCTGCGCCTACCACTTATCATCAGGCTATTTCGATGCGTCTACTCGAGAAGTTTCTTTTTTTCATGGCTGGAAAAGACCTGGGTATGATTTATCATGCCCCCATAGATGTATACTTCGAAGAAAAAGAAACCTACCAGCCGGATATTATTTTTATTGCTAAAGACAGGCTGCACATTATAGAACTGGCCAGGATAAATGGCGCTCCTGATCTGGTAGTTGAGATTTTGTCTCCCTCTACTGGCTATTACGATTTAAGGAAGAAGGCCAGAACCTACGCCAGGCACGGGGTTAAAGAATACTGGGTTGTGGATCCGGAAGATGAGAGCATTGAAGTGTACAGAAACCAGGAGGGAAAATTTGTCCTTGACCAGAGAGGGGAGGAGGGTAAAATTAAATCGCTTATTCTAGATGGGTTAGAGGTGGAAGTTAAGGAAATTTTTGCCCGAATATAGTTGTCAGAACAGTATCGGGAGGAATTTCCCGGTTATCATCCCGGAGGGTCAGGGTCAGGGTTGCCAATCGCCCAGCCACAGAAGGCGGTGCCGCTGAAACGCTGCAAACACTTCCGGCGCGGCTGGAATTAACCGGTCCGCCCCCAGAGCGGTGGTGAGCCGCTCCCGGAGGATGCCGGGCAAAGTTGCCGACATGACAAAAAAGCGGGCGGCGAAATTTTCCCGGAGATATTTTACCGTCGCCAGGGTCGCCGCCAGTCTTTCCGCCTCGTAAGCATGCACCTCGTCAAAAATGAAGACGGCGCCGAAAAAGTCCGCCAGCAGCACCTCGTAACCTTTTAAACGGTACGGTCCCTTCAGCATCTGGTAGGGGCTAACCGGCGGCTTCCGCAGCGCAGTCTTCGCAGCGAAACAGCCTTTTTGCGTAATCCAGCCGCTTCTCCGGCTGTTTATCAAAAGCTGGCTGGTTGAACCAGGCATTATTTGTAAAAGCAATATTAAGAGCCGATTTCAGCGGCTCCTGGATGTACTCCCGCTCGATAAAAGAAGCCACCCGGCCCAGGTCGGCTTCCGTCACCGATCCGGGGTCAGGCTTTTCGCAAAAAGCCGCAACGGTTGCCCCTCCTACGTCATACAACGAATGACCGGTGTAGCCAAGCACCTGCTTCACCTCCATATTCCCCTGAAAAGATTAGATCACTTAAAAGGCATTGTCATGGGGTATACTTCCTATAATTGATCGAGGAAAGCCATTTTCAGCTCCGCAATGAGGATGGCCCGGTCCACCTTGAGGTCTTCCCGGAAACCCAGGAACTCGTTGAACTTCTCATAGGCCGTGGTCAGTTGATTGGCCACGGTTTTGACGCTCTTGCCCAGGCGGCGGGCGATTTCCTCGTTGTCCAGCCCTTCTTTGACCAGCAGCAGCACCACTTCCTTTCCGCCGGGGTGAGCCGGCACGCCAGGAATTCGCGGCGGCGGGATACTTCCTCCCAGGCCTTGAGGGCCCGCTGGTCGCTGACGGCCTCCCAGGGGGTCGCTGCGCCGGGCCAGTTCAGTG
>DAISHP010000138.1:0-5606 GCA_036822475.1 Bacillota bacterium | reverse complement strand
TGAATTAACCTTTCGCGGGCGCGCCGGCGAGGTGAACATTCGCCTGGAAAGCTGCGGGGAACCCCGGGTGCCGGGCTCGTTTCGCCCCTCGGTAGACGGTGTGATGCTTTCCGCTGCCGAGTTATACGGCGCCCGTTCCATGGGCGTGCTTCTCACCGGGATGGGCAAAGACGGGGCGAAAGGGATGGCGGCCATCCGGGAGTGCGGCGGCCCCACCATTGCCGAAGCCGAGAGCACCTGCGTGGTCTTCGGCATGCCGAAAGCGGCCATTGAAGCCGGCGCGGCGCAAAAAGTGCTCCCCCTGGGGGAAATTGCCGGGGAAATTGTGAAAATGGTTTAGGGGAGATGTTCCTGGGCCATCTGGTGGGTATGCCGGTGGACGTGCTGACGTTAAACCGCGCCCCCGTCGTCCTGCGCTACCACGCCACCCACGGTAAAGTGCTTTCAGCAGGGATGAACCGGCCCCGGTTTACTTTTCTGGAAATAAACTATAGCTCAATGGCATGGCTCGCGAAGGCGAAATTCTTCACGGGCAGCATCTTCCTGTTTTCCGGCATTCCTTTCTTTTGCCAGCATTATATTTTAAAGAAAAAATCCACAAAAGTAGCTAGAGGAATTGGCCATGATTGTACCGGCTACTCAAGAAGTAGCGTTCATCGTTTCCTGGTCATTTCCGGTGTTCCTCCCGTGTCTCAGGAAAAAGGTCCGTTTGCGCTTTTTGATCCAGCCGGGCCACGTAGGCCAAAACGCCGGCCACCGCCTGATAAAGTTCGGGCGGGATTTCCACCCGGGCGCCCAGTTTCACCAGGGCGTCGGCCAGGGCCTCGTCTTCATACACGGGGATATTGTGTTCGCGGGCGATTTCTTTAATTTTTTTCGCCAGGTCGCCGCGCCCCGCGGCCACCACCACCGGGGCGCTGTGCTCCGCCGGGTCGTAGCGCAGGGCGGCGGCCAGTTCGCGCCGCCGTTCGGACATCTTGAAAACCTCCCGGTTTTTTGCCTTTGCATAAATTACTCCTGGTCGGGTTGCGTCCGGCTACTGTCCGCTGGAGTTATCTTTTCACCACTTTAACCTGTCCTGCCGGGCCGGGAAAGGTAAAATTTGTTGTGCATTTTAGATATACAAATCGAAGAGATGATTTTGTGCCTTCCGGCGGGGGTGGGAGTGAGGGTTTTCCCTCTCCGCTTCTTCGGGCAGGCGCCGGATATCCATGATCACGCTGGCGTATCCCGCGCCGGAGAGTTCGGCTTCCAGCTCCGGAAAACCTTTTTTCAGATATTCTTTGGCCGTTTCGGTTTGCGTCAGCCAGCTTAATCGCAGATCGTCCCCCTGATGAAGAAAAAAAATACGCAGTACACCCAGGTTGGCGGTTTTTAAAACGAGCAGCAGGGTAAACCCCTCTTTTTCTTTCGGACCTGCCCTTTTCCTTTCGTCCGGATTGTTTAAAACCAAATAAAAACTGGCCTCCAGGAAATGCAGGCTTTTCAGCGCCAGGGGGAGCAGGAGCGCGGTATCCTGAGGGCTGGAAGACGCACTGGCAAAAAGGGGGCTGCTGCCCTCCGGCCTGGCGAAACTTCCTTCCCCGCGACCCGCTTCGAGTGCCTGCCGGGAGGCAGCGGCGGAGCCGGCGGTCTTCCTGGGCAGGGGATGGGCTGCCTGTCCGCCTTCTTCTTCCGCCTTGTTTTTGAGGAGGAGTGCAGCCGGCGCTGGTTGGATCGGTTCCGCGGATTTGCCCGGTCCCGTCGTCCCCGTCGGTTCCGTTGGAGCAGGAAAGACGTCCAAAAGTTTGAAAAGGATGGGAAGAACGTTGGCCAACATGCAATCACTCCTTCTCAAAACAGCATGACATTTCGCCACACCTTCCCGGGCAAGACGTCCTTTAGCCGCACTTCGCTGTAGCGGGTTTTGTCGGCAAAGGGCGTGGGCGGCCAGTCCCGCGGGTCGGGGCGGGGGTTATCCGTCTGGTGGATGACCATTCCGGCGGTAAACCAGAGTCTGACCAGCTCGTCCTCTCCTTTATTCACAACCGCTTCCCTTAGCGCCAGGGCGCGGCGGGCGGCCGGGGAGCAGATAAAGGTCCGGCAGACGAAGGGGCGGGCGCGGTAGACGCGGCAGAGCTTTGTTTGGCGGTCGAGAAAAATGCACCGGCCATCCTCATCCCGTTTTAAAACGATATCCACCACCGGCCCCCGCACCGTTACGGTGGTGCAGCGGTCGAAAAAGGCCTTCCAGGACCGCCGGCCTTCCGGGTCTTCCTCCCCAGTCCCCCCGCCTGCCTCTCGATCACCCGCTGCTCCAGTTGTTCTTCCAGTTTCTACCCCCATCCTTTTTCCGGTACCTGTTCCGATTTTTCTCCCGGCTTCTCTTCTTTCGGCATTGCCCGAAATCCCTTTTCCAACCTTGTTCCCGGGCTTTCTTTTCTTCCCTTCCCCGATCCCTTGCCCAACTGCCTCCCGTAAATGCAGGCAGTCGATCAGGGTCAAGGGAGCTCTTTCGGCGCAGCACCGGCCGCACCCGAAACATTCCTGCACTCCCCGCCGTCTGGTGCGCGCCAGAGGCAGGTGGGCGATGGCCGCGTCAAAGGCGTTCAGGTAATCCTGGACGGTCGCGCCGTCGTCCCGGACGATCAGGTCGTAGCCCGGAATGCCGTGGAATTTACGGGTGAAGATGATTACTTTTTGCTCCAAGTTCTTCCCTCACCAGACAATGAAAACGTTCGATTAAATGAAAAACATTTTAATCGCCTGGAAGTTGCGCCTGACCTTTTCCCGGCCCTCGACCATGGCCCCGTATTCTGTGAAGTGGCCGGGCAACAGATATTCCACGTCCAGCTCGGCAAGCTTTTCGATGCTTTCCTGGAGCTGGCTCAAACTCCCGCCGGGCAAGTCTGTTCTGCCTACGCTGCCGTAAAAAACCACGTCGCCGGTGAAGAGAATTTTCTTGTCCGGCCAGTAAAAGCAAACGCTGCCCGGGGAGTGGCCGGGGGTGAGCAGCACCTGCAGCGTAACTTTGCCCAGGTTTAAGCGCCCTTCGTCCAGCAAAAAGAAGGGTTCGATCTTTTCCCGAAACAAGCCCAGCGCGCCGGAAAATTTTTCGCCTACCGTCCTTAGAAAGGCGTATTCTTCCCTGGAGAAAGCAATCAAGGGGGGCTTTGTTTTGGCCGTGCTTTGGGTTAAAATTTCGCCGGCTGCGCAGTGGTCCGGGTGCGCGTGGGTGTTTAAAATCAGGCCGATGTCTTTGGGATCTAAGTCCAGTGCCTTCATCGCCGCCGCCAATTGCTTAAAACACGGTTCCCGGAACTCGTTGACGATATGGCCGGGGTCGATCATGACGTGCGGGCGCTCCCCCTCCAGGATGCCGGTGAAAAGGTAGGAGTTGCAATTGTTTCCCCGGCCCTGCCAGAAAAAGCCGTAAAGATTGTCTGCTATCCGGAGCGTTTCATAATACCTGGAATAGGCCATTTTTTTCCTCCTGCGTCCTTTCTTTTTCAAGAATTATATTATAAAATAAAAGAAGAATCCACAAGGTTTTTGGCGAGGATGGGAGGGCATTTGCGTGGAAAGAATTAAAAGCGCCTGGGAAATTGCCCTGGAAAGGGCCCGCGCCATGGAGGTACCGCCGGAGGAACTGCAAAGGCAGCGGGAGGAAAAATGCCGGCTTGCCGGCACGGCCATCGCGGACAAATTCTTGAATCTTTTTGATTCCAAAGAGCTCAAAGACGATCTTGAAAAGCAGTCCGGCGAAGATAAAGAACTGATTGAAAAGGCGGTTGTCCGCAGGCTGGTGGAAGCCCTGGAGCTGGGGGAATATGAAAAAATGGAAAAAATTTTAGCCGGGATATCCCTGGTGACCGGTAACGAAAAAGTCAACGAGGCCAAAGGCAAGCTGTACGTGCTTTACGACAGCTACCGGGATGCAGTTCGCAAAAAGGCCCTGGAAATCGACGCCGCCGGCCGTAAAATTTTGGGGCGCCTGGGAATTACCGGCGAGGCCGTGCGGACCATCAACGTGGAAATAAATAAAGAGTGGGCGGAAGGCTTGAAAGCGGTAAGCAGGCCCTACGAAAGGGAATTTGCATTATACAAGGAAGAGTTGCTGCAGTGAAAACGGCAGGAAAATTTTTAGGGACAGGTATTTTCTAAAATATATTTCAAATCAGGGGGTAGTCAATTTTGGCGGAAGTTCTCGGCAGGCTGGAAAAACCGGCTGTGGAAAAGTTTAAAGGGGCGCGCAAGCTTTATCTGGTTCCTTTAATTTTTGTCAGCCAGGATGCTCCCCGGGATTACCTGGAAAAAGCAAAGTTGTTCTGGCGCCAGGTGGAGGAGCAACTGGAAAGCCTGGAGCGCAAGATCGGCGAAATCAAAAAAATCTACCACGAATCGATTTCCCTGGGTGGTGAACAGGGTTTGGCCGTCATTGAGCGGCTGAACGAAAAAGGGTATCCGCTGGTCAAAAGAAAGTGTGCCCAGGGGGCGGAACTGCAGGCGACGGAAGATATGGAATTGTTTGCCCAAAGCCTGGACTGGGGCAACTGCCTGCGGGTGGTGATGAGCTCAAGCGTATTTCAAAAGGTTTCCGGGTTTTACCGGGAAGCGACCGAAAAAAGATTTGCGTACATCGCCCGGCGCATCGACGAAACGCTGGGCGAAGGAGAAGCGGGCGTCCTCTTCATTACGGAGGGACATTCTATTCAGTTTCCGCCGACCATCCAGGTTTTTTATGTTTCGCCGCCGATCCTGGATGAGATCCACCGGTGGTTCCGGGAAAGGGCGGAAAAAGGTGCCTCTGAAAACAAAAATTAGGAATTAGTCATGCCATCGGGAAAGGAAGCAGGGAAAATGAAAATATTGGATCTGGCGGCTATTGTCTTTTTCCTGAATATTCCGTTCGGATACTGGCGGGCAAACGCCGGCAAATTTTCCTGCTCCTGGGTGGCCGCCATCCACCTGCCTGTGCCCCTGGTGATTTTTCTTCGTTTTATGATGGGGATCGGGTGGACGTTGGCTTCTTTTCCTGCTCTGGTTGGGGCATACTTTTTAGGCCAGCTTACCGGAGGGTGGCTGAAGAACAAACTGAGATCTTCTTCGTCTTGGACCAGTTCATGCTTAATCTGGGATACGGTGCGGGCCGTCAGGGGACCCTCATCGGCCGGAAAAAGCACCGGGAATTAAAATTATCTCTTGAAAACCGTTGACCTGAATGAAATTTTTTTGTATAATATCAATTGCAGTGTTCCTCGATAGCTCAACGGTAGAGCACCCGGCTGTTAACCGGGGGGTTGCAGGTTCGAATCCTGCTCGGGGAGCCATTTTTGGGCCTATAGCTCAACGGTAGAGCAGCGGACTCATAATCCGTTGGTTCCAGGTTCGAATCCTGGTGGGCCCACCAGAATAGAGGTCAGAGGTTGGAAGTTGGAGGTCGGATAAAAATCAGGTTGGAAGTTGGATAAAAGGGTAAATCGGGAAGGGGAAATTTACGGAAGAGGCGCTTTACAGGTTCTGACGTCTGACATCCGATGACTGACGACTGATGTGCGGCCCCATGGTCAAGCGGCCTAAGACACCGCCCTTTCACGGCGGTAACCCGGGTTCGAATCCCGGTGGGG
>DAISHP010000137.1:0-5618 GCA_036822475.1 Bacillota bacterium | reverse complement strand
AGGCCTACCGCCAGCTTGCCGGCCGTCAGCACGGCGCCGGCGATAACGGACAGGCGGGCCACCCGCAACTTGGTCTCCTGCAAAGAATCCAACCTCCAGGACTGGTTGTCGGTCGTCGGAAGTCAGAAATCGGAAAAACACTTTCGAGCCGTTAACTTGTTTATAACACAGGAGGCCTGTCCGGGGCAAGGAAAATATGAAAATGAGGCAGAAGGCACAGAGGCACAAAGAAATACGTATAGACGGCAGGAATATTTTTTACAGGAAACTTTATGCCTGCCAGGAACCCTTCCTGGCACCGGGTTTTTCCACAAACGGAAAAATTTTTTTCAAAAAGTACTTGTCCTCTCTATCACAATCTGCTAAAATTAAAACTGGATCACCGGGAATTTTGTCTCCCGGTTTTTGAAACCGGCGAAATATTAAGGAATAGGGGGGTTTCACAAGTGGCTCCGCGGATCTTGATCATTGACGACGAAGAGGGGATGTGCTGGGCGCTGGAAAGAACCTTAAGCCAGGAGGGTTACGAAACGATCCCGGTTACAGGCTGGCTGGAGGGTCTGCTGACCATCCGGGGCGAGCAGATCGATCTGGTCCTGCTGGACATCAGCATCCCGGACATGGACGCTTTAACGGTGCTGGAGCGAATCCAAAAGGCCAAACCGGGCCTCCCGGTCTTGATTATGACCGGGCACAAAAACGTTTCCGTGGCGGTGGAAGCGGTGCAAAGAGGGGCGCGCGGCTACCTGACCAGGCCGTTTAGCATCAACAATTTGAAAACGGTGGTAAAAAAAGTTTTAAGTTCCGACTATTATCCGCTGAGCAGGGAAGCTATCTACCGGTAGGTGAATTTTTTTTCCGGAAATCTTGTTAAATATAGATCAAGTCGCCCCGCAGGTAAACCACGAACGAAGCACAACCGGATTGCCGAATCGAAAAACAATAGGCCGGGTACTTAGATACCCGGTTTAATTTTTTCGCGGCTCGCCAAAATCCCCTCCCCCTATATCCCCGGCAAGGCCCCTGCCGAAAAACAGGGGCTTTGCTTTTACGGCGCATTTTTGTTTCTACATCTTTAGTGCCGCCCGAACCAGGGCCATGGTGGCGGCCGCCTCAGCGCGGGCCTTGCGGGCGCCTTCGGCAATTACTTCGGTCACGTAGCGTTCCGTGATTTTTTCCCTTCTTTCCCGCACCGGCGCCAGCAGCGCGTCAAGTTTTGCGGCCAGGTTGCGCTTGCAGGCCACGCAGCCGATGCGCCCGGCCCGGCAGTCTTCTTCAATGGTGGCGATCCTGTCCGCGCTATAGTAGTCGTGGTACTTATGCACCACGCAGACCTCGGGGTGGCCGGGATCACTTTTGCGGATGCGCGCCGGGTCGGTAATCATGGCGTTTACCCGCTCTTTGATCTCTTCCCAAGAAGCCGTCAGAGAAATGTCGTTGGCGTAGCTTTTGCTCATCTTCCGACCGTCGACGCCGGGCAGCATGGCCACCCGCGCCAGTTCCGCCCGGGGCTCCGGAAAAATCTTGCCGTACAGGTGGTTAAAACGGCGGGCGACTTCCCGGCACAGCTCCAGGTGCGGCAGCTGGTCCTCCCCCACCGGCACGGCGTCGGCCCGGTAGATGAGGATGTCCGCCGCCTGCAAAAGAGGGTAGCCCAGGAACCCGTACGTCATGATGTCTTTCCCCTGTTCTTTAAATTGCTGCACCTGGTCTTTATAGGTGGGCACCCTCTCCAGCCAGGAAAGGGGTGTAAACATCGAAAAAATCAGGTGCAGTTCGGCATGCTCCGGGATGTCGGACTGCACGAAAATCACGCTTTTCTGTGGGTCGAGTCCGACGGCCAGCCAGTCGGCCACCATCGCCAGCGTGTTTTCTTTAATTTTTCCCGGGTCGTCAAAGGCCGTGGTCAGGGCGTGCAGGTCGGCCACAAAATAAAAGCACTCGTATTCGTCCTGGAGCCTGAGCCAGTTTTCCAGCACGCTTAAGTGGCCGATGTGCAGCCGACCGGAGGCCCGCATGCCGCTTAAGATCCTTCCCTTTTTGCTCATGAACGGTGTCCCTTCTCCCTTTATTGTGCTTTCTTAAAAATTTCTTCCTGCAAAATATTCCTAATGTCCGCCGTTCGTTTGCCGTCGCTTAAGAGCTTCGGGCCGAAGAGACATCAGCCTGGCTCTTAAGCGAACCAAGCAGCGCTGCAAAATGCGCGCGAAACTTCAGCTTTTTACCTTTACTGGTTTACGCCAGCGTCATTGTCAACTCTTTGCATAAAGGTATCTGCGCGTTTCGCGCTGCCGGTTCGCCAACCTCACCTGCGCCGTGTCTCGTTACCGACCCTACGCATATGTCGCTCCTGGCAAATCGAACGGCGGGCCTGAAACTTTGATCCTCTGTTAGTGCCGCCCTACTCAGTCGTCGGCCGACGGTCGTCAGACGTCAGACGTCAGAAACAGAGCACGAAGCAGAAATTTTCTAAAGGCAATCTCCGACGTCCGACATCTGACGACTGACGACCGAAATTGCCTCCCTGGGTGCTCCGGAAAAGCCGTCTTTAAAATCCAAGCCGGGAAATCCCCGTGGCGATCTCGATGAGCAGCCGGTAAAGAGGAGAAATAATGAAGCCCAGCACCCTCCCGATGATCCCGGTGAACAGCAGCACCAGCAAGATAATCACGCCGTAATTTTCCAGGGTATACAGCCACTCCTGCCGGCCCGGCAGGAGGCCGGCCAGGATTTTGGAGCCGTCTAAAGGCGGTACGGGCAAAAGGTTAAAGACGGCCAGCACCACGTTGATCCGGATGATTTCGACCACGATTTCCCGCCCTAACGAAATATGCCAGAGCCCCAGGCCAAGGGCGATCGCGCCGGCTACGGCCAAAACCAGGTTGGCGGCGGGTCCGGCCAGCGAGACCAGCATCATGCTGCGGCGCATATTTCCCCGCAGGTTAACCGGATTCACCGGCACCGGCTTAGCCCAGCCAAACCCCGCAATAAACAACATAATCAGTCCGATCACGTCAATGTGGGCCGCGGGGTTTAAAGTCAGCCGGCCCTGGTAGCGCGCCGTCGGGTCGCCCAGACGGTAGGCCGTCCAGCCGTGGGCAAATTCGTGAATTGTGAGCCCCAGGACGATGGCCGGGACCATCAAGAGCATTTCGGAGGGGCCGGGCAAATGGAACAAGAGTAACCGCTCCTTTTTACCAGGCACTAAATAAGTTAAGTGCCCGGCGGCAAAGGTTTAGGAACTGCCCAGGTTAGAGCCGCTTCGCGCACTTCGGCCACGGCTTATAAAACCCCCTTTGGCCGGCGTGACTTTTGGCCGCCCTTTTAAGGTTCATTATATCATCCGGAGGGCCGTTCTACAACCGCCGTCCGGACGGACCTCCGAACGGACCGGACGGATTATAGATCATTGCCGCCGCCGGTAGACGTAAAATACTGCGCCCGTGATTCCTTAACTTTGCCCCTTTGGGCCTTATTGCCTTTGTGCCTTACTTCCTATATCCCTCTGTGCCTCTGTGCCTTTATGCCTTTGTACCTTTATGCATCCAAACCGGCTTTTTGCCGCAAATACTCCTTCACAAACTCCATCTCCGCTTCCTTTGTCGCCAGCCGTCCTTCTAAGCGGGCCTGCCAGACGGCGTCCAGCGCCTCCCGGAAGACAGGGCCGGGGCGGTAGCCCAGACTTTTGATAAATTCTCCGTCCACGCGCGGGCGGCTGTCCCGGACGAGAGCGAGGACCCGGCGGAAGCGCTCCTGCTCCCGGGGCCCCCTAAGCAGGGCCAGCAGCAGCGGGTAGGCTTCCCGGGGGACGGTCAGCAAAAGGCGGGCCAGCGCGCCGGCGTCTTCCGGCCCCAGTTTCTCCTCCTCTCCTTCCCGGAGCCGGGCAATAATTTCCCGCCAATGCAAAACCGTTTTGGCCACTTTCTCCGTTTGCCGTTTATTGAGATGGTATTTTGCACACAGCTTTCCGGCCTCCTCGACCGATAGGAGATACGTAACGGCCAGAATATAATTCAGCCATTGTTCACCCGGCGGGGTCAAACCCCAGTTCCGCAAGAGTTCCCGTGAACCGCGCAGCTTTTTCAGCGCCGGCGCCGCTTCCGGGTAGGCGACCCCGGGAAAAAGATCCGGCCAGACCTGGAGTTCCTGCAGGCGGGCCAGCATCTCCCCGGCCTTTGGCTCGGCCAGAATGTGTTTTAATTCTTCCCAGATCCGCTCGTTGGAAACCCGGGTTAGAACCCGCTGGCGGACGGCCTCGGCCAGAAATTTTTTCGTCTGCGCTTCGATCTGAAAACCGTAGCGCTGCTCGAACCGGACCGCCCTTAAGATGCGCGTGGGATCTTCAATAAAGCTCAGGTTGTACAAAACGCGCACCAGGCCGTCGGCCAGATCCTGCCGGCCCCCGAAATAATCGATCAGCTCTCCGAACCGCCCGCCGTTTAAGGCGACGGCCATGGCGTTGATGGTGAAATCCCGCCGGTAGAGATCCTGGCGCAAAGATGAGCTTTCCACCTGGGGCAGGGCAGCCGGGTACTCGTAAAATTCCACCCGGGCGGTGGCCACGTCCACTTTGAAGCGGTCAAAAACAACTTCGGCCGTTCCGAATTGTTCGTGAATCCGCACGCGGACACCGTAAAAATCGCCCAGGGCCCTGGCCAGGGCGATGGCGTCCCCCTCCACCACCAGGTCCAGGTCCAGGTTTTCCGCCCCCAGCAGGATATCCCGCACGACTCCTCCCGCCGCGTATACCCGGCAACCGAGCCGCTGCGCGGTTTCGCCTGCTTTCTGCATAATTTCCAGCATCAGGGGGGCAACGTTTTTCGTCAGCAATTCCCTGATGTTGTGGGTATGGACCTGGAAAGGAGAAGCGTAAATTACCTGGTGGCGCGCCGGCAGGCTGCCGTGCAGCGTGCGCAAAACGTCGGTGCGCGAAACAATCCCCACCAGCCGGCCGTCCTGGACAATGGGAACGCGGCCGATGTCGTGCTCGATCATCAGCCGCTGCACTTCGTTTACCGGCAAATCGGGCGGAGCCCAGATCACGTTATTGGTCATAAAACCCTTGACGGGCGCGTGACCCAGGCCGTGGTGGATGGCTTTTTCCACGTCCCGGCGGGAAATCACCCCCACCAGCCGCTCTCCCTTGACCACGGGCAGGCCGGAATGCCCGTACCGGAGCATGATCCGGCCGGCTTCGCTGATCGCAGTCCCGGGGCCGACCGTTTTCACCGGACTGGACATAATCCCGGCGCAGGTCAGGGGCGGGCGCACTTTTTCCTTGATGACGGCCAAAAGCCGGGCCGTCGTTTCTTTTACCTTTCCGCCCTTGATGGTGGCTGCTCCCGCCGCCGCGTGCCCTCCGCCGCCAAAAGGCGTCAGGATCTCGCCTACGTCCACCTGGGGGACGTTGCTCCTCCCGACAATATACGCGCGGTCCTCCATTTCCACCACCGTAAAAACGGCGTCCAGGCGCTCGATTTCGGAAATGGTGTGGGTGAGGACGGAAAGGCCGACCACGAATTCCGGCAGGACGGCGGTGCTTAAAAGAATTTTGACCCCGTTGGCCTGGTGGCGCTCGGCGGAGAGGAGCAGGGTTTTTAAAAGAGCCTTTTGCTCCT
>DAISHP010000136.1:0-5622 GCA_036822475.1 Bacillota bacterium | reverse complement strand
GACCCGGACGGGGAAAAGTATAAAAACGCTTACTTCACCGTCTTCCCCGGTGTGTGGCGGCACGGCGACTACATCGTCATCCACAGCGATACCGGCGGGATCACCTTCTACGGCCGCTCCGACGCCGTTTTAAAACCCTCCGGCGTGCGGATCGGCACGGCGGAAATCTACAACCAGGTGGAAAAGCTGGAGGAAATTGCGGACAGCCTGGCCATCGGGCAAAATTGGGAGGGGGACCAGCGGGTGATCCTCTTTGTAAAGCTGAACCCGGGCTTTACCCTGACGGAGGAACTCCAAAACAAAATCAAGAAAACCCTGCGGGAAAAAGCCTCGCCCCGGCACGTCCCCGCCCTGATCGTGGAAGTGCCGGACATTCCCTATACGCTGAATATGAAGAAGGTGGAAAGCGCGGTTACCAATATCGTCAACGGGCGGCCGGTCACGAACCGGGATGCGCTGGTAAATCCGGAATCCCTGGATTATTACGAGAAGATTTTGCCGGAATTGCAGAAATAAGGAGGCAGGAAAGCAAACCGGCGGACGGCCGGCGAAAAGCCAAAGTCTGCCGGAAAATTTTTTTGAACCTTCCGCAGGCCGGGCTGTTTTTAGTATTTTTACCTTTTCAAATGGGGCACCGGCCTGCCCCGGCTTTTTTCCGGAGGCAAAAAGCTTTTCCTGACATGCATCATCTTCCCATTCATTCCTGTCCTTCTTCCCCGGCCCGGGAACGCGCCGCTTTCATTCCCAGCAGCCAGGTTTCCAGTTCGTAAATCCCTCTTTCCACGATCCGCACCAGGTCCTCCAGTGTCAGCACCACCTCGGCAAAGGCGTCCGAACCGTAGCGCAGATCCACCCCTTTCGCCCCGGCCTTTTCCACGCTATGCTCCAGGCGGTAGATTTGTCCGCGATAAGCAAACTCCACCCAGGCGCTCCAGCGGTCCCAATTGAAGTTGTATTCCTCCACCCCCAGGCGTTCCATCACCTGCTGCAGCTTGTACTCGTAAATGCTGACCGGGCCGTGTTTTCTTTCCGCCATCGGTCAAATTTGCGCCTCCCCGCTTAGTCTAGATCATTTCCAGGCAATTTATTACGAAATTCAATCTTTCGCTTGCCCTCTTTTTCAATTTATTGTGCCCGGGGAGCCGCCGGCCGGCATATTCTGTAATAATAAAGGCAATCCCGGCTGATCCGGAAAGGAGGGAGGTTTGATGCCGGAAATTCCCCGCGACTTTTTCACCATCGAGACCCTGAGCACCTTTGGCGGGCAGGTTTTATTCGTCTCCATGGTCACCGCCCTGCTGAAGGCGCCGTTGAAAAAACGCTGGGGGGACTGGACCGTCCGCATCCTGGCCATTGCCGTAGCTTTTCTCACCCAGTTGTTCATCGTAGCCGTCCGCTGCACCTTTACCGTGGAAACGGTAGGACTGGCGGTGGTGAATGCCATTCTGGTGGCCCTGGCGGCCGGCGGCGCCCACGAATACATCTCGGATCCCCTGGCCAGAAAGATGAGACCGGAGGAATTCGCCGGAAGGAAGGTCCCTTAAGGAGTGCCCGCGGGAATCACCTTTTTCGGACCCCCAAAAATGCCTTTTAGAGCAGGTCGGGCACCTGAAAAACGCACCGGCAGGCCGGGGTATGCGCACAAACGGCCAGCGGACCGCGCCGGGAGGGAACCACCTTTAAGAGGTGCCCGGCCGGACAGGTCAGCCCGGCGGCAGCCAGGTACCCGGCCAGAATTTCCGGCGTTAGCCTTTGAGGCGGCTGGGCGCAGTCCGGATAGGCGGTACAGCCAAGAAACCATCCGCCGCCCGCGCCGGCGCGAACCGTCAGCGGGAGGCCGCAGCGGGGGCAGGGGAACCTGTTTTCTACGTAAGCCCGCAGGCCGGCGTAGCGCCCGCTTAAGGGATTCTGACGCAGGTCCATTTCCAGAATGTACATTAAAGTCCGGCAGGCCCTTTCCCCGCTTACCCGCACGCTCAAATGGTCTACCCGGCCGTCGCCCGGCCAGGGGCAGTTAAACCAGAAAACTTCCCGGCCGACCGCTGTAAAGGGGATGCGGGCGGCCGGGTGGCCGACGAGATAGGGTCGTAATTCCGGCGGAAAGACCGGCGGCCGGCCGGCGCGCAGGAGAAGGCGGGCGCCTCCGGCCAGTGCCCGCTGCAGGGCGCCGGTAACCGCCTGCTCCGGCGGACCGGCAGCGGCCGGCCAGTCCAGCTGGACTGCTGCTGCTCGCCGGACGTCCTCCTGCCAGTCCGCCAGGGCAGGCTGCCGCTCGCCGTACCAGCTCAGCTCCAGGGCCGCGCCCCGGAGGCCGGCGGGCAAACCGGCGAGGAATTCTCTCCCCTTGACTACGCGGCCGTTCTGTTCGATAAAGCGAAAGAGCTGCCGCACGGTGGCGTCGCCAGGCAGGCGGCTCTCCAGAAAAGAGCGGTGGGCGAGCAAAAAGAGCTTCCCCCGCGCCCTGGTGACCGCCACGTTCACCAGGCGCTGTCCGGCGTTGCCCGCCCGGCGGGACAGGATGCCGCCCGGGCCGCGCTGCCCAAAGGCGTCCACCAGGTCCAGCACCACGGCGTCCTGTTCTGCGCCCTGAAAGCGATGGACAGTGGCGGCAACCAGGCCGGCGGCTTCGGAGCGGGTCCCGGCAACGCCAAGCAACCCGGTCACCAGGGCGTTGAGAAGCCTGGCCTGGGCCGCATAGGGCGTCAGCAGCCCCACCGTAAGCCCTTCTTGCCGGAGCTGCCGGGCCAGCAGCAGGGCCAGGAAAGCGGAAAGAGGATTGAAGCGGGAAGTGCCGTGCTGGTAGCAAAGGGCGGGCAAATCGCTCACGTCAACCAGCACCAGGGCCGCCCCCGGGCAAGGGGCGGCGGCGGCCAGCGCGACGCGCCCGGCGGTCTCCGGCGCATTGAAAAGCAAGCCGCCGTATACAGCGTCGTTGACGAAACCGGCGATGGCCGGGTGCATCCGCCGCTGACAGCGCAAGACGGCGATCGCCGGCATCCGGCCCGCTCCAAAGGCAGCCGTGATCCCGGTCTGGTCGAAGACGTCCCGCTTCAGCCAGCGGGCCACCGCTTTCGTCCCGGCCAGAGCCACGGGGGCGAGCTGGCGGAAATCGCCGCTGACCACGAATCTTTGGCGGGCCAGCGAGGCGGCGAAAAAGACCTGCGGAAGGTAAGCCATGCTGGCCTCGTCCAGCAGCACGGCGTCGTACTGCCCCTGGTAAATCACCGGGTCCGCCGCCGCCATGGCCAGAGTACAACCCAGCACCCGGGCTTCCTGGACCAGTTGGGCCGCCGTCTCTTTGAGCAGCGCCCGCACTTCCCGCAAAGCCTCTTCCACTTCCCCGAGTTCACCCCGCCGGCCGTCCGGCCGGCGGCCGGCGCGCAGGTCAGCCAGGAGGTCATTACGCCGGGCTTCCAGTTCTTTTAACTGGTCGCGCAGGTGGGGGTAGCGGACGGCGGCCAGGTTAAAGGCCAGCAGGGTGCTTTGCCGCACGGCCGGCAGCCGGGCCCAGCCCCAGCGCAGCACCAGGCCGGCCTCCGCTCCTTCTCCGATCCGGGCCGCCGTCCTGAAAATCGCCCCGTCTACGGCCACGTTGGCGTGGGAGAGGATCAGCACCCGCTGGCCCTCCGAAGAAAAGAGCCGGGCCAGACGGGCCAGGGTTTCGGTTTTCCCGGTGCCCGGCGGGCCCCAAAGAAAAGTGAGCTCTTGGGCGGCGGCCAGGCGCACGGCTTCCTCCTGGGCGGCCGCCGCCCGGGAAAGAGGAAGATAGCGTCGCTCCCGGACCGGTGCTGGCGCCAGCGCCCCCAGGGCCAGGCGGGAGTTCCTCGCCGGCGTCTCGTCCAGGCGTTCCTGCAGGGCGGCCAGCAAAAACCAGGGCTCGGCGAAGATCTCGGCCCGTTCCACATAGTCGCCCAGGTTTTCGAAAAGCGCCAGCGTCAGCTCAGTGCCTCGCACAGCCACCACTTCCCCCCGGGATTCGCACCGGCCGCAGCGTACGCGCACCGGCGTGCCGTCCAGCAAAAACGCCTCAATTTCCACCTCAAAAGCGTACAAAAACCCGGCATCACTGCGGTAAATCAGCATCCCGTCGACGGCCACCAGGGGGCGTCCCCCCTCCTGCCGCAAAAACGCGATCTCATCGGCCAGGGCCTCGTGAAAGGCGGCGATCAATTCGTTTATCTGCACCGCCAAAAACCACCCTTAGTTTTCCCCATCCTCCGTGCCGGTCGCCGCTTCTTCCGGAAGGATCTCCTCCGGCATAGCCACCGTGATTTCCGGCCTCCCCCCGTAAAGATACTGAAGGTCCAGATATTCCACGACGGCCCGGATCACCGTGCGCAGCGGCCGGTCCGAAGACAGGCTCCCGGTGATCTGGTCGAGATCGTCCGGCGCCGGCCAGTTGTAGGCCCGCGCGTGGTAATCGCGGACAGCCTGCAGCAGGCGCCGGGTGTCAAAGGTAGAAAGAGTATCCAGGAAGAGGTTATCCCGCAAAAAGTGGCCGAAGACCTCCCGCACTGTGGGGATCTCGTGTTCCCTTCCCTTGGCGGCCAGCTTCTGCGGCACCACCTCGAAATCACTGTTTTTTTGCTTCCAGATCAGCTCCGACCAGAGGTTGGCGGAAGCCGCAAAAACGGTATAGGCGGCCGTCAACCCGTAAGAAGGCGACATAAAGCGGGCCGCGTTTAAATAGGCGTTGGCGCGGGCGGTGACGCCCAGGTACATCAGTTGCTCGAACTCGTCGAACAGGATCACCCACCCTGCATAGCCGCGCACCCGGATTAGATAAGCAAGCAAGCGGAAGTAGTCAAAGATATTCTCTTTTACCGTAAAACGGGGCAAAAACAGGGGCTTTCCAAAGTTCAACCGGTGGATTGATTTCAACTGCGCGTTGGGCACAAAATCACCGGCCAGGTCGCTGAGGAGGATGTGCTGGTTATAGGCGTCGCCCCCCTCCAGGTAATTTCTTAAGATAGCCTCCAGCCGGGGGTGCAGGTTGCGCCCGGCGTAGCCCAGGATTTCCTCCGCCTCTGCGCTGTCGGGCCGGAGGCCTGCCAGCAGCGGGGTCAGCCCGGGCTGGGCGTAGCCCGGCAGGAAGAGGCCCGCCACCGCCCGGCGGTAAAGGCGGTCCAGCCGGTCAAAAGGGGTCTCCCGGGAAAGCGGCACGAAGCTGACGGCAAAATTCATCTCTTCCGCCTTCTGAAAGATAATATTTAAGAAGTGCGTTTTTCCGTTGCCAAAGTTGCCCTTGACGACCAGGGAAAAAACGCTCCCCTCGGCCTGCACCCGTTTTAACTCGCGGCCTACGCGCTCTAAGGCGGCTTCCCGGCCGTAGGAAAAAAGGGAACTTAAATAACGGGAGGAAACTCCTGAACGCAGGTACTCGATCACCTTTTTGGCTTCAAATCTCTCCACCCGGTTCACCTCCTCCCCCTGCGGACCCGCCGGCGGTTGCTCCGTTGGTGTTTGATCCGTTGGCGGTTCCTTCGCCGGCGGTTGTTCCGTTGGCAGTTTCCCCGCCGGCGGTTGTTTCCCCGGCGGCAGTTCCGGCGGTCAACCCGGCCGCGGCTTCGCTTGCGCCGAAAGTGGCGTCCACCACCCGGCGAACCGGCGAAAACATGCTGA
>DAISHP010000135.1:0-5632 GCA_036822475.1 Bacillota bacterium | reverse complement strand
AAGACCATTTAATTAAACACTTCCGGGTGCCGGCAGAAAACATCGTGGTTATTCCAAACGGCATTGATACGGATGTCTTCCGCCCTTTGCCCGGCGCCGGTCAAGAGGAAGAGGAGCGGGAAAAACGGGAAGAACGGGTAGGGCGGAAAGGAAACGGGGAAAAGGAAACCCACATCACCCTGGTCAGCAGGCTCGACGGCGAACAACTGGCCGGCGTGGCTTTAAACTTGATTGCCGCCTGCGAGCAGATTTACGGCACCTGGCCGGAAGTGCGGCTGACCATCGTCGGCGACGGCAGTAAGCGCCCCGCGGTGGAAACACGCGCCCGCCAGTGCAACGCCCGTCTCGGGAAGGAAATTGTTTCCACCCTGGGCGCGCGCAAGGACGTAAATAAAATCATGGCCAAAAGCGACCTGGTGGTCGGGGTAAGCAGGGTGGCCTTAGAAGCCATGGCCTGCGCAAAACCCGTTCTGCTGGCCGGCGCCCAGGGTTTCGGGGGACTGCTCGATCCCCAAAAACTGGCTTATTTCCAAAAAGATAACTTCACCGCCCGGTCAGCCGGCGAGAAAACTACAGCGGAAAACCTGGCCGGCGCCCTTCGGGAATTTTTACGGCGGCCGACGGACTGGCGCGCCGTCACCGGGCAATTTTTCCGCAAGTTCGTCGTTGATGAATACAGCAGCCTGGGCATGGCAAAAAAAACCTCCCGGGTTTACGAGGAAGTTTTGAGTAAAAATGGACAATAGAGGATAATTCCGTTTTCTTTACTGCCGGCTGCTTATCCCGTAAATCACTCCCGAAGAAGCGGCCAGCCTCGTTTTAACCTTCACCTGCGTTCCGATCTTCACTTCCACGCTGTCGATCATGATATTTTGATCGCTGACCACAGCCGGTGAACGAAGAGTAAGCAGCACGTTAAATTTCTCTGGTACCGGGGCCAGGACGATTCTGCCGTCGGCGGTGGGCACCTCTTTCTGGCAGGGTAGAACCTCTTTTTTCACGATCTTGCCCAGGTTGGTATTGCTTTTCGCTTCCTTTACCGCCTGCCCCTCCTGAAAAGCCTCGACGGTAGGTTTGCGCACTTCCTCGACCAGAATTTGATATTCAATTTCGCGGTTTTGCACCGTTACTGCTTTATTGACAAAAAACAATTTGTAGGCTCCCACCAGGATTACCCCCAGAAGGAAGCACAAAATTAAAACATCAATGATATTAAATCTTTTCGCCATTCTCCAAAACCCCTTCGCGATCAAATTTTTCCAGCA
Source organism: Bacillota bacterium (assembly GCA_036822475.1). Lineage (GTDB taxonomy): Bacteria > Bacillota > Desulfotomaculia > Desulfotomaculales > Nap2-2B > JAIMBK01. The sequence goes on along the minus strand of DAISHP010000135.1, from coordinate 4,367 downwards.
CCAGCAGAATACCCATCATAGTCCAGGGCAAAAGGGCGGTGGCGTAGGCGCACAGGGTGTAATCAAACAGGGAGTGAACCAGAAACCCCGCCAGTGCCGCCAGCACCCCCGCATTTAAATTCCGGACGGAGGGACTTCGCGAAGACTGGATTTTCAACCCGATCCGGAACAGGTGGCCGAAAAGCCACAGAAACACGGCCAGCCCCAACACCCCCAGCTCGCTGATTATCTGGAGATAAAGGTTGTGGGCGTGGGGAACGGTGGTACCGTTAATCATGTAGGTATAGTACAGGCGGGTAAACGATTTCCACCCGTAGCCCACCCCGGTCAACCAGTAGTCCTTGATCAGGTCGAAAGTCCCCCTCCATACCAGTAGACGGTAAAGGTTGGAGGTGTCCTCCAGGTTGGTGATAGTCGACAGCCTCTGGAGGATTGTAGGGGGCAGGAAAAAGTAAAAAATCACCCCCAGGGGCGGCAAAGCCAAAACAAAACGCCAGTTTTGCAAAACCAGAAAAACCAGGACGACCGCGGCAAAGCCCAGCCAGCCTCCGCGCGAATAAGTAAGCACCAGCGCGAAAACATTCAGCACCGTGCAGAGGAAAAAGAATGCTTTTTGCGGCGCCCGGGCGAAATTTAAAAACCCGGCCAGGGTCAGCGGCGCCATGAACATCAAATAGTGGGCCAGGGCATTGGGAGTTTCCCAAAAAGCGCAGGCCCGTTTTTTGATGTCGGGGTTGGTTTGAGGATCGACCCAGGTCCTGCCCAGGTCCGCCGCCTCTGTGCCGGTGTAAAATTGAAAGACGGCGGTGGCAGCCACAATAAAGGAGGCAAAGGCCAGACAGAGAAGCAGGCGGTCGACCTCCTCCCGCCGGCGGAAGAGGTTGATCATGGCAAACAGGTAGAGAAAGGTGCCCAGGGGGATGTAAAATTCAGTCGCGCTGCTTAAAGGAGAAATGGAGGTTAGAGTGGCCCCAAACTGCACCACCAAAAACAGGCCCAGCGGAATTAAGGCCGGGGTGTGGTAAAACCCGGTCCGCCTGTTCACTCTCAGCAGAAAAGAAAGAAAAGTCAAGACCGAAACGGCAAAGAGGATTTTCGGACCCACAAAAGGAAATAAAAGGGCGGTCGCGTAAACCCCGGCGATGGCGCGGAAAAAAATGGCGGCGGCGAGCAGGACACCCCCGGCGGCCTGCAGCGCCTGCTTCCCGGGGAGAAAAAGCACCGGCAGGAGCGCGGCAGTGAGGATAATACTGCCCAGGCGAAACCATCTCAGCGGGCGCCTGGCGCGGGGACAGGGAAAAAAACCCGCCAGGGCGGCAAAAATCCACTCCAGCCAGGCATACCCCAGGCTTTTTTCCGTCCAGGCCTGCCTGAACAAAGAGGCCGTAGCGCTTTGCCGGCAGCTCAGCAGAAGATTATCCAAAAGCCCGGCGCTTGCGCTGCCGGCGGCGAGCAGGCGTAACCTTTCCCAGAGTTGTTTGAACATCTCATCAACCTTTTCTTCGTTCCAGACTTTTTCTTCGTTCCGGCCGCTGACTGCGAAATTGCTTTTCGGGCTAAAACCTCCCTGCGTATTTTAACGCATTCCCCCGGGAGATTCAATACTTTTTGAGCGCAAACAGGGCCCGGAACCGGAGAAAAAGAAGCAGGGCAACGGCCAGCAGAAGCGTCATTCCGGGCGCCTTCGAAACCCGAAACAGACCTGCCGCCGCCTCTTTACTTTCGCCCCGCCCGGTAAAGTATTCCATTTTCCGCAACAATGCTGCGATTATCCGGCAAAAGACACTCTTCGCCGCCCAATCGGCGGTAAACAAAGAATACAGCAGGCTCCGCCGCCAGACCGCGCTTAAATCGCCGGCCATTTTCCAGGTGAGGCTTTCCTTTGCCGCTTTGGCCAGTCTACCCCGCAATTTATCCCATACCGTTTCCGTCAACGCCAATCATCCTCGTCCCGGTGAACATTCTGGATTAACCGCAAAACTTCCTGCGCCCGGGCCGCCCAGGAGTGCTCCCGGACCGCCTCCTTTTGCCGGCGCGCCTTTTCCGCGCTGTGCTCCCGCAAAGCCAGGTCAATCCGGCCGGCCAGGTCCGGCGCCGTCGTTCCCACGTACACGTAATCGCGAAATTCGGCCACCGCCGGCAGGGCAGTACTCACCACCGGCCGGCCCGTAGCCAGGTACTCGTAAAGCTTTAAAGGGTCGGATTTTAAAGAGTGCTCGGCTGCCGTCCGGGGCAGCAAAAGCGCCGCGGCCGCCTGCAGGTAGGCGGGAAGCGCCGCGTAAGGCCGGCTGGAAAGCCAGTAAACGTTGGGCCGGGATAATAGTTCCGCCCATCGCCGCGGGTCAACGGTTCCCGCGTAGTAATGCCCGATCAGCACCAGGGAATATTGCGGGCGCAGGTCGGCCAGTTCCTCCAGCAGGGCGACGTCCAGCCAGGAATTGATTGAACCGGCGTACATCAGCAGCGGCTGCGGAATCCCGCGCAGTTCCCGCGGGATTCCGCACAGTTCCGCCGCCGCTTCGTCCGCGGCTTCTGCCGCCGGTTGGCGCCCGGCCCGGCCGCCGCCCTGTCCGGGATCTGGGCGGGCATCCCCACTGCTGCCCTGCCCGGTGGTCCATCCGAAATGCTCAACATCAACGCCGTTTCTCAGCACGAAAATTTTCCGCCCGTACAGCAGCTGATACTTTTCCGCCAGTTCCGCGGAGACGGCCGCCACAACCGAACTTTCCTTCATCAAATAATTGAAAAAAGACTTATTTACCGCCAGCGTGGCGGGATCGTTCGTAATTTGAGGAAAGGCGAAACTGTCGTCCAAGATATGAAAGAAAAGGTGGGCCGGGCTTAAGCGCGAGAGCATCCCGGCCTGGGTATAGCTCCAGGAAGAAACGTAAAACAAAGTGTGCCGGCGCCAGCCAGAGCCGTACCGGGAAGACAGAACTCCCGTCAGCCCCCGGGCGCAAAGGGCGTTGGCCGCAGTCCGGAAGCCCCCGCGCACGGGCAAGAACCCGAAAGGAGGGGAAAGCCGTTCGATGCCGTCACAAACTTCCCTTCGCCAGCGCAGGCTGCGGAAAAAATAAGCGGGCTCCTCCAGGGCGGCCCTGATTCCCAGCGGCGGGTCGACGTAAAGCCTGCCCACCCCGGTCATGGCCCTGGCCAGCAAGCGCACCGTATCGTTGATTTTCTGGTGGTCCCAGGGATTCATTCCCAAAAAAACAACCGCTTTGATTTCCGCCAAAATACCACACACTCTTTGCTCAGTTTCTACCCGCTCGAAACCCCGTTCTATTTTATCGCACTCCCGCCGAAGATTCAATACTATCCCGGATACTCTACCGAACGATCCCTTTCTACACGCTTTCCTGACTTTTTCTGGGATGCGTTGCAGTACCGTATTTTAACTTTCTTTTTTGAGCAGGAGTTTGCCTGCAAAAGAAGAAATAATAGTTGGACAAAATAAGGATCACAATGTAGAAAAACAGGTTTGACAATTTGGAAAGTAAGTAAAAAGGCAGGTTTTCAACTTTGGCTGTCGGTCAACCTCTTCATGTGCTGCACATCATCAGCGACACCAACATCGGCGGGGCGGGGAGCTACCTGCTGGCTTTTCTGGAGTATTTTGACCGCTCCCTGTTAAACGTACGGGTGGTCTGTCCGGCCGGTTCCCTGCTGGCCGCCCGGTGCGCCGCCAAAGGCGTGGAGGTAGTCGAAACGGCTGGCCTGCCGGGGGATGAATCTTTTCAATGGCGGGGGTCAGGAAAACAACTCAAGGAGCTGGTTTCCATAATCAGGAAACATCGTATTCAGGTGGTGCATACCCACGCCAGCTTCACCGGCCGCCTGGCGGCCAAAATCGCCGGGGTTAAATGCATTATTTACACCAAACACCGTCTAGATGAAATTGAAAAGCCGCCTAAGAACGGCTGGAAAAATAAATTGCGGCAACTGCTCAACGACCGGACCTGCAGCCGCGTCATCGCGGTCAGCGAGGCGGTGAGGGAAAATTTAATCCAGCAGGGCGTGAACCCCGCGAAAATTGTGGTTATTCATAACGGAATCGATATTGAGGGTCTGCGGAAAAAGGCGCAGCAAACAGGAATTCAAAAAAACGGAAGGAAAGAAAAAGGAGGCCTTCCCGCGGATTGGCTGGCGGCGCCGCCCGGCTGCAGACTGGTCGGGATGCTGGCCCGCCTGGAGCCGGAAAAGGGACATCGATACTTTCTCGAGGCCGCCAGGGATATTTTAGCCGTCAAAAAGAACGTCAAATTTATAATTGCCGGCACCGGCTCCCTGGAAACAGAGTTAAAAGAGCGGGCCCGCGCGTTGAGGATTCAGGAAGCGGTCATCTTCACCGGGTTCCAGGAAAACGT
>DAISHP010000134.1:0-5636 GCA_036822475.1 Bacillota bacterium | reverse complement strand
GACAACGACCTGGCGGCGACCGACCAGACTTTTGGCTTCGACACCGCCCTGACCACTGCCACGGAAGCCCTGGACAAGCTGCACACCACCGCCGAATCCCACCACCGCGTGATGGTCCTGGAAGTAATGGGCCGTTATGCGGGGTGGATCGCCTTAACCGCCGGGATCGCCGGCGGGGCGGACGTCATTTTAATTCCCGAAATACCCTACCAGATTAACAAAGTAGTGGAAAAAATTAACGAACGGGGACAGCAGGAGAAAAAGTTCAGCATTGTGGTTGTAGCCGAAGGGGCAAAGCCGTTAGGCGGAGAAATGGTCGTGCAAAAAACCGTCGAAGACAGTTACGACCCGATCCGGCTGGGCGGCGTAGGGCACGTTGTGGCCCAACAGGTGGAAGAATTAACCGGAAAGGAAACGCGGGTAACTATCCTGGGTCACCTGCAGCGGGGGGGTTCGCCCACCCCCTTTGACCGGATTCTGGCCACCCGTTACGGGACAATGGCCGTCAACTTAATTATCGAAGGCCGTTTTGGCGAAATGGTTTGTCTCTCCGGCACAAAGATTACTTCCGTTCCTTTACGGGATGGGGCCGGGAAAATGCGCCAGGTGCCCGTAGACAGCGACTTGATCCGTTCCGCCCGCCAGCTGGGAATTTGCCTCGGCGATTAAGTATTTTGAAGGAATTTTGGGAGGAATTTTTTAGATGCTCACGATCGATATTCCCGGCCGGGGAGTGCTTGATTTAGAACACATTGTGCTTGATTTTAACGGGACGATGGCTTTAGACGGGGTTCTTCTCCCGGGGGTTAAAGAAAGGCTGAATCTGCTGGCGGAAAAGCTCCAGGTGCATATTCTTACCGCCGACACTTTCGGCACCGGCAAAGCGGCCTGCCGCGAAATCAGGGGACAGGTGCATATTTTGGAGCAGGGCAGGGCAGGGGCCGAATTGAAAAAGGAGTTCATTGAAACCCTGGGAAAAGAAAAAACAGTTGCCGTCGGCAACGGGACAAACGATACGCTGATGCTTAAAGCGGCCGCCCTGGGAATAATGGTACTGGGACCGGAAGGGGCGTCGGGAAAGGCTCTGGCGGCCGCCGATGTAGTTGTGACGGATATTAATCACGGGCTGGATATGCTCCTTAATCCGAAACGTCTGGTGGCTACCTTAAGGGCGTAACCCCCAAAAAGGAGGGCCAAACGTCAAATGGTGCATAATTATACCGAAGACGCCGTGCGCCGAATGCTCCCCGAAGTATTGAAAGAATACCTGAAAACCCACCCCCAAACGTGCACCTGCGATTTGTGCCGGGACGATATCATGGCGCTGGCCTTAAATCAGCTGCCCCCGCATTACGTGGCTTCGGAAGAGGGAACCATTTTTACCAGTGTCAGCTTTGAGCGGATCGGCGGTAAAGCCCAGGTGGTGGCGGCCATCACCAGGGCCATCGCCCAGGTAGCACAAAAACCGCGCCACAAATAATTCACCAATATTTCCCATAAAGTTACCATATTTTAACAAGGTAAAATCTGCCTCTCCCTCGTATATTTATTATTACAAAAATCAGGCGAGGGCAGGGTAGATCAAGATGAACAACCGGTCCGGAAGAAAACCCGGAACAAAAAAAGTATTTGCCGTCTTGACGGGTATTCTTTGCGCGGGTCTGTTGCTTGCCTTGCTTTTAGCGGGCAAAAAAGGGGAACCGGCGCAAGGCTCCTTAACCGGAAAGGACCGCGCAGAAATCCGGGCCGTGGTCAGGGGCGGGGTGGAAGATAACGCCTGGTGGGAGGCAAAAAGCAAGGAGGAACTCGAGCAAATCTTAGCCCGGTACTATACAGAACCTTTGCTGGGGAAAATATGTGCAGAATCCTGGGCGTTTATCTGTGAGCCGACTGACTGGTACTGGCAGGCGCGCGTAAAGCAAATGGATGCGCGCAGGCAGGGGAAAGACACTGTTTGCGTGGCGGCGGAATTAGAACTGACCGATTTAATTACCAGCCGGAAAGACCAGGGAAAAGCTGATTTTATCCTGAAAAAAACCAGGGAAGGGTGGCGCATATCTTCTGCCCGTTACCAATGGCCTGAATAGCGCAGGGAGTTGAACTGAGAAGTGAAAATCGCCGTCTTTACCGACAGCTATCGTCCTTACACAAGCGGCGTGGTCCATTCCATCGAAACATTCAAAGCAGAGCTGGAAGCTTTAGGCCACGAAATCTACATTTTTGCCCCCGCCTACCCAAACCACCGGGAACCGGAAGAAAGAATCTTCCGTTTTTTCTCCTTGCCGGCCCCGACTAACAAAGACTTCACTCTGGCCATTCCTTTTCACGGGCGCCTGAAAACTATCCTACGGACCTGGCAGCCGGATCTCGTTCACGTTCATTCACCGTTCCTCCTGGGCCGCCTGGGAGCCAGGCAGGCGCGCGTGCTGAAAAAGCCCCTCGTTTTTACCTTCCATACCTTATACGAGGAATACGTCCATTACTTTCCTTTTGCCCGGCCGATTGCCAAAAAGGCCACCCGGTTGATTGCCCGGAATTTTTGCAACCGCTGCGATCTGGTGATTGCACCTACGCCGGTTATTCAAGAATATTTAAAGAGCATCGGGGTGCGGGTGCCGGTGAAGAGCATTCCGACCGGAATCAAGCTGGACGAATTTTCCTGCGCGGACCGGACCTGGTTAAGAAATCACTACCGAATCCCGGCACAGGATAAAATTCTTCTTTTCGTTGGACGCCTGGGCCAGGAGAAAAATATTGGATTTTTACTGGAAGCGTATTTAAAAGTGCACAGGGAATTTCCACGCACCCGGTTGATCCTTGTCGGCGGGGGCCCGGAAGAAAAGTCGCTGAAGAACCGGGTTGGTCAGGAAGGGCTCGCCGGTCAGGTGATTTTCACCGGCAAAATATCCAAAGAAGAAGTGGCCAAATATTACGCAGGGGCCGATTTATTCGTTTTTGCCTCGGTTACGGAAACGCAGGGTCTGGTGATTGCCGAGGCTAAGGCGGCGGGGCTGCCGGTGGTGGCGGTAAAAGCTTTCGGCGCGAGGGAAATGGTCGCCGACGGCCAGGACGGCTTTTTAACGGAATTAAACCAGGACGAGTTCGTGGAAAAAATTTCGGTTTTGCTTAATAACGAACGGTTAAGAGAGAAATTTGCCCTGCAGGCCCGGTTAAACGCCGGTAAATTGTCCGCCCGAAACTGCGCCCTGAGCTTATTGGAGAGTTACCAGGCCCTGCTCGAAAAAAGCTCCCCTGGGAAAAAATCAAGAAGAGATAAGGACCCTTTAAAAATATAAGGACCCTTTAAGCCTTTAAGGACCCCCTAGCAGCCGGTTTGCATGATTATTTAGCTGAAATTATGGTTGCAATTGTGGCGATGGCGCCGATTACTACGGTGATCACGGTTCCTGTGGACCATAACTTTAGCGAGTCAATTTTATCGTCCAGCCGGTTTTCTAAGGCCGAAATTTTGTCGTCGAGCTTTTCTATTTTGTCTCTTTTAAGTTTGTTTCAACTTTGTCTATCCGTTCCATAAGGTAATAGAAACCGGGGGGTATGTCGATATGGGGTTTTTCCTTGGCGGGTTCGGACATTTTCAGTTCACTTCCTTTTAAGAAATTTTATCATAAGTGGAGAACAGTTAGCAAACATAAGTTTTAAATTTTGTAGTTTACATAATATCTATTATACGTAATTAGTTAATTTCCGGCACGAAGAAATTTTCTTTCTCTTCCACATGCTAATTTACAAATCTTCCAGAAGAAGTTCATCAATCGAGATTTCGTTAAAATCAGCCATCTTCAGGCACTTTCCGCAATTGTCGCAAATCTTTCCGGGATCAACATCACAGACAAAACATTCACAGCAGTTGTCACAGATTTTATTATCTTCCAAAATACACATTTTGGGAATCTGCTTTAATTTCTCCTTGTTGACTTTTACCATTTTAAAACCTTCTTTAATACTTCTTTATAAATGCCTGGTTAAAGCCCTTAGGGATAATTTTAATCAATCACTTTTTAAATTTCATTAGTTTTCCTCTTAAACGGCTAAATTGACGGGTGAAAGGAAAAAATGAGCGGGTCAAGCGCCTGTCTGGAGGGGCAGGCAACTGGGAGGGAGAAAAAAGAAGGCTGACGGTTTTTTCCCGTCAACCCGCACGCAGTATATATATAAAGAAGAAGGAGGTAGTGGGCTAGCTTAACCGTGTGATAAAGTACTGCATAAACCCGGCAGTTGTTCTTTGGGCCAAAGGCAAAAGAAGCCCTACTGCGTAGTGGAGAAATTCCCTGTCACCCATCAGGTCCGGCCGGTAAAGTTTTTTCGCTGCCCGGGCGTTGCTATAAAGCCACTGCTCCGGCTCTGCAGCAAGACTATACAGGCCATTTGATTTCACCTGGAAGGCGTGCCGGTTTTCCCGGGCCCATTTTTCCAGATTTTGATGCCCGTCAAAAGCCACGCCGTTAGCGTGATGGGGCACGCAGAGATCCTGGATCAGATGCAGCACCGCCCCCAGATAAAAGAACGCCCCCCTTTGCCTGCCCTGCTTCCACAGCATCAGCGCCTGCTCTAAATAGCTGCTGCCTTCCCGGGCGGCACTCGGCCAGGGACCGAACCCCTTTTGCGTATCCGGATCCAGGTAATGGGCAAGGCATTTCCAGCCCCGGTCAGCCCAACACGTTCCTTGATTAATCGCCGGCAGGTTTTTTCGCAAAAGATCGGCCTCTTTACAAAAACCGTCCTCGCCGAGAATCACAATGGCCTGTTCATTGCAAAAAAGATGGGTAATTCCTTTACCATCGACCAGGCTGTAAATTGGGTCGCCCAGGACCAGTATTTTCTTGGCCACCGCCCAGGAACGCTTACCGATCACCAGTCTTTTATCCCCTGTTACGCCGATGTTATGTTAACTTTACGTTATATTTATATAAATGGAACATTTTATGTAAACTATCCTATAGTTATAGCTGGGACTATCCTATGGCTGGTCTTTTTTTCCACCTATATATTTCGTTCCTTTGTCCCTTGCCTTTACCCCTTTGTGCCTTTGTGTCTTTGTCCCCATTTTTATCCTGCTCTTTGCCGGCTTATTTTATGCGGTAAAATGCCTGCCTTCACCAACCGGGTGAGCACTTTTTCCTGGGCGTGCCATAACTCGATCCTGCATCCCCGCTTTTGCAGACTATCCATCGTTTGGTACAATTGTTGAGCGCCGTGGTCGTCAATAAACTCCAGATCTTCCAAATCAAGAACAATTGCTTGCTGCTCCCGAGCAGCATCTTCCAGGGACTGCAATACCTTTTCGACATGATGGTTTAAAACGATTCCCTGCACAAACAGAACTGCGCCCTGTTTCTTTATTTTGACCACCTGTGCTCACCTTCTTCCGTGTTTTACGCTCACCCTTTCCCACCTTAACCGGATCTTATCATAGTTATGTTAACTTAAAATTATTCCAGCTTTAATTTCTCATTAATTTTTTATGTTAATTTTGGGGTCAGCTCGCTGTTAAGCGCCGGTAGATGTACCGGCCAAACCAGCGGGCGGAAAGATTAAACAGCAAAACGACCAGCACTAAAACGGCCGAAGCGCCGTCGGCCACCCGCCGGACGTCCGGAATCAAACTCTCCGAATTG